>JBFZEL010000542.1:0-3941 GCA_041306925.1 Lysobacterales bacterium | reverse complement strand
CTCTTCCGATCTGACCCCTTTCGCCAGGCCCCTTGAACCAAACTCAGCTGAGCCCACCGAGCGCCACGACGATCGCCTGGCCGCTGACGCCGCTGGACTCTTCCGAAGCTAAAAATGCGATCATCTCCGCGACCTCGCGGGGTGTGGCGACACGGCCCGGCGCGTACAGGGCCTCGCGCTGACGCCAGACCTCCTCGACCGTAATGCCTGCCGCTGCGGCTTCCGCACGGGCTGAGCGTTCCGCCATGGTGGTGCGAACCCAACCCGGCAGGACCGCGTTCGAGGTCACGCCGAAGGCCCCCGCATCCCGCGCCACCGAGCGCATCAGGCCGATCAGGCCGTGCTTGGAACAGTTGTAGGCGGAACCGGCAAACTCGGCGACCTGGCCGGCGGTTGAACTGGTATAGACCACCCGTCCGTAATGCTGCCCGACCATCTGCTTCAATATGAGTCGCGAAAGATGAAACGGGCCATCCAGGTTGATCCGCATGGTTTCTTCCCAGGTCGCCGCTGCCTGTTCCCAGATGACCTTTTCATGGGCGGAGCCAATGCCGTGGTTGCAGACGAATATTTCCACCGGTCCGAGCCGTCGCAGGGTCTCCGCGACGGCTCTCTCGCAACCCGCGGGCGTGCCGAGGTCGGCCACGGTGTATTCCAACCCGGTTTCCCGCAATTCGCTTTCGCTGCGCGCGACAGCCATCACCCGCGCACCCCTGCGCGCCAGCAATTCAGCGGTCTCACGGCCTATACCACGACCCGCCCCGGTAACCAGCGCAACCCTGCCTTCGACACCTGCCATTGGTCCTTCCTCACGATGCAAAGAGAGGTATTATAAAGAATTTCGCCAATCTCAAATTAATTGACAAATATCAAGTCGCTGCCTTATGTCATGCCATACTATGCTTGCCGAATTACCCACTATCTGGGAAGCTCTGGTAAATGTGGCATTTACAGAGCGCGGCAGCCGAAAAGCGTCATTTTCGACTGCCTTGTAAATCAACGGCCTGGCGCAACTGATTTGGCGACAAATCCGTGTGTCGCGTGAACCTCTTAATTGATCAGAGCTTCCGCTGGTTTAAGATATTCAGTGGGTAGACACAGGAGTTTTATTTTTAGTTTTTAAGTTTCCGGGAGTAACAGAATTGGACAGGCCAACTGGCAACAGCGTGACAATCAATGAAGTTTCTGAGCATACGCTTGAGATCATAACCGACTCCGGCGAAGGTGCACAAAAATGCGCCCAGATTTTTGGCCAGACATGCGCCAAGATGGGCAACGGTGTCTGGACGGTGGAGATCATTCCCGCCGAAATCGAGCCACCGCACCATACCGTAACCAGCACGTCGGGTAACATCATCCGCTTTGGCACGCATAAGATCACCAACTGGGGCGACCAGTCTAAACTGGCCATCGCGTTCAATGACCAGGTCTGTCTGTCCCGCCACCGCCTGGGTTCGTTTAAGGACAATTGCATTATCCTGCAGGAAAGCGCCTGGGAAAACCACGACGATCCCAACATCCGTAAAATGTACGCCGAAGCAATGCAGGAGATGTCTTCCAAAAACTACCGTTTTATCCAGGTGCCCATCGAAGAAGAGACCCTCAAGATCGTAGACAATCCGCAACTCGGCAAAAACATGTTTGCACTCGGTCTGCTTGCGGAAATCTACCAGCGCGACCTTGCCATCATCGAAAAACAGATTGCACACATGTTCAAGAAAAAGCCGGCCAAAGTGACCGAGCTCAATATCGAACTGGTCAAGAGTGGCATTGCCTGGGCCCGCGCCAACCTCGACTTCCGCTTCCACGTCGAAACCATACCACCCACGGATGTCCGGGTGGTAATGAACGGCAACCAGGCCGCTGCCCTGGGTGCGATTGCCGCCGGCATGGAAATGTGTGCCATGTACCCGATCACACCGGCGACCTCGGTATCACATGAACTTGCCTCCATCATTGAAAATTATGGCGGCATCGTGCACCAGGCAGAGGATGAAATAGCTGCCGCCGGCGTGGCGCTGGGCGCCTCTTATGGCGGCAAGGTTGCACTGACGGTCACATCCGGTCCCGGCATGGCGCTCAAGACCGAGTTCCTGGGCCTCGCCATCATGACCGAGATTCCGCTGGTCGTGCTGGATGTCCAGCGCGGCGGGCCATCGACGGGTTTGCCCACCAAGGTGGAGCAATCCGACCTGCTGTCTGCGATATACGGTCAGCACGGCGACGCGCCCCGCGTCGTGATTGCACCACGCTCGATCGAAGAATGTTTTCATGCGATGGTAACAGCGCGCCGTATCGCCGAGACTTTCCGCTGTGTCGTCATCGTCCTGACCGACGCCAACCTGGCGACCGGTGTGCAACAGTTCACCAAGCCTGAATTCGATGTGCGCTGGCAGCAGGCGCCGATTGATTTTTCACCGGTACCGGAAGGTCTGCGGCCTTACGACTGGGATCCGCAAACCGGTTTGTCCAGACGCTTCGTCCCCGGCACACCGGGCGGTGCGCATACGGTGACAGGACTGGCGCATGATCAGTTCAGTAATGTTTCCTACCACCCGGAAAGCAATGAGCTCGGCTGTAAAATGCGCAGCCGTAAACTGGCCGTATTCCAATCCACGCTGGAACCGCCGGAGATTCATGGTGACCCCGAAGGCGATATGCTGGTGGTTGGCTGGGGTTCAACCCAGGGTGCCATCGAAGAAGCCGTTGACCGTGCGCGTGCAGGAGGGCTCAGGGTCTCAACCTGCCAGCTGACTTTCATGTCACCGCTGGAACCGGGTCTGAAAAAGATTTTCAGCCGTTTCAGAAAGGTCATGACGGTGGAGATCAATTACTCCGATACTTTAGGTGACCCCTACATCACCGAGGAGACACGCCGCTATGGCCAGCTGGCCTGGATGTTGCGTGCCCATACCCTGGTTGATGTCGATTGCTGGACGAGTTGTCCCGGACAACCGCTCCGGCCCAATGACATTTACAATTCCATCATTGCGAAAAGTGAGTCAGGAGCGCCGAAATGAGCAGTATTCCAATTTCCCTGCTGGATCTTGAAGAACACGACGCGTGTGGCCTGGGGGCCGAAGATTACCAGAAAAAGGAAGGCAAATGGTGTGCCGGTTGCGGTGACTTCGGCGTCTTGAACGCGGTCAAACGCCTGCTGGCCAAGCATCAGATAAGACCGGAAAAGATGGCATTTATCTCCGGAATCGGCTGTTCAAGCCGTTTCCCGCACTACGTCAATGCCTACGGCTTCCACGGCATACACGGCCGCGCACTGCCGATCGCGACGGGTCTCAAACTGGCACGCCCGGACCTGGATGTTTTCGTTGTCACGGGTGACGGTGACTGCACTTCGATCGGCGCCGGTCACTGGATCCATGCCACGCGTTACAACGCCAACATGACCGTGCTATTGCTCGACAACAACATTTACGGGTTGACCAAGAACCAGACCTCGCCGACGACCCCGCAGGGTCACCCGTCAAATACGTCACCGCGGGGTTCGCAATTGCCAGCACTTGACCCGCTGCAGGCAACCCTGGGGGTTTCCAATGCGTCATTTGTCGCGCAGACGGCCGACTGGGTGCCCGCACACCTCTATGCCACTATCGAGGCGGCCTACACACACCCGGGGTTTTCCTTTGTGCGGGTCCTGCAGCGTTGCCCGAAGTTCACGCCGGATGTATTTAGCGCCAATGTCAAGAACCCGGACCTGACCGAACTGCTGGTGCATGAGAAAGGCGTCAATGCGCCGGGCCTGGAAAAACTTTTCAAGGCAACCCGGGTCCATGATCCGAAGGACCTTGACGGGGCGCGTACCCTGGCACAGCGCAAGGACATGCTCCGCCTGGGCGTGTTTTTCTGCGATGACAGTTTCCCTGTCTACGATGAAGTCCGTGCGGTCCCTCCCGTGACCCCGGAAGAAAAGATCCAAAGACTTG
>JBFZEL010000541.1:0-3140 GCA_041306925.1 Lysobacterales bacterium | reverse complement strand
TGGAAAACCCGATGGTGCCCAATGACGTCGAAATACCCCTGTTGCTCGACAAGGTGCACCCGATCCACGAGGTCGTCCGGGTTGACTATTTCCTGCCGGGATGTCCGCCCAGCGCCGACGCGTTGTGGAAGTTTCTGACCGATGTCATTGCCGGCAACGCCATCGACTTCCCCTATGAAATGATCCGCTACGACTAGCGATAAAGAGAACCCCCATGGCATCAGCACTGGAAACAGCCGACAACCCCCAGGACATGACCCGCATCGTCATCGAACCCCTGACCCGCGTCGAGGGCCACGGCAAGGTCACCTTGTTGCAGGGCAAGAACCGCACGATCAGGCAGGCGCGACTGCATATCACCGAGTTCCGCGGCTTCGAGAAATTCATCCAGGGCCGGCCGTACTGGGAGGCGCCGGTGCTGGTGCAGCGTCTGTGCGGCATCTGCCCGGTCAGCCACCATCTGGCCGCGGCCAAGGCGACCGATATGATCGTCGGCGCCAGCCAACTGACACCGACCGCCGAGAAGATCCGCCGCCTGATGCATTTTGGCCAGACCCTGCAATCACACGCGCTGCACTTTTTCCACCTGTGTTCACCGGACCTGTTGTTCGGCTTTGACGACGACGTGCATCACCGCAATATCGTGGGCGTGATCGAGGACCACCCCGAGATTGCCAAACAGGGGGTCCTGCTGCGTAAATACGGGCAGGAGGTCATCCGCGTGACCGCCGGCAAACGCATCCATGGTACCGGCGCCATACCGGGCGGCGTCAACAAGTCGCTGGACAGGGATGAAATCAACTACCTGAAGAACGATCTCGCCAACGTTACAGCCTGGGCCCGGGGCGCAGTGGAATTGATCAAGGAAATCTTTTTTGAACACCGCGACTACCACATGACATTTGCCGGTATCGAAACCAACATGATGAGCCTGGTGCGGGACGATGGCGCATTCGATATTTACCACGGCGGCTTGCGCGCCAGGGACCGCACCGGCCGGACCATTTTCGATCATGTCGATTACCGCGACTACGAGGATTACATCCACGAAAGCGTCAAGGACTGGAGCTACATGAAGTTCCCTTTCATCACGTCCATCGGCGAGGATGATGGCTGGTACCGCGTCGGTCCGCTGGCGCGACTCAACAACTGTGATTTTATCCCGACACCGCTGGCGGAAGCCGAACGCAAGGAATTCATCGCCCTTGGCAACGGCCTGCCGGTTCAGGCAACCATGGCCTATCACTGGGCGCGTCTGATCGAACTGCTGCACTGCACCGAGGCAATCGGCGAGTTGCTGGATGACCCCGATATCACCGGCAAAGACCTGCGCACCAAGGGCGTGTTGCAGTGCTGCGGCACCGGCGTGATCGAAGCCCCCCGCGGCACCCTGTTTCACAGTTATGAAATCGATGAAAATGGCCTGGTGCGCAAGGCCAGCCTGATCGTATCGACCACCAATAACAACCAGGCGATGAACGAATCCATCCGCAGTGTTGCCACGCAGTACCTCGACGGGCACCGTCTCAAGGAAGCGTTGCTGAACCAGGTGGAGGTCGCGATACGCGCCTACGACCCCTGCCTGTCGTGTGCGACCCATGCGATCGGCAAAATGCCGCTCGAACTGACCCTGCTGGATGCCGATGGCGCTGAGGTTGACCGGCTTGAGAAAAAGGCCAACGGACTGATCCGGCGCACGCTTTGAAAAAAAGCCGCAAGGACGGGCAATCTGCGCCTGTGCTGATTTTCACCTATGGCAATCCCGCGCGTGGCGATGACGCGCTGGGTCCGGCCATGTTTGCAATGCTCGAGGCACACCAGCGCGACACCGGTGCACTGGACGGGGTGGACCTGCTGACCGATTTCCAACTGCAGATCGAGCACGCCGTGGACCTCGAGAACCGTCGTTGTGTGCTGTTCATCGACGCCGGCGTCGCCTGCCGTGAACCCTTCGAGTTAAAGCGTCTGCAACCCGACAGGGATGACAGTTACACCACCCATGCCATGAGCCCGGCCGCCGTGCTGGCCGTCTATCAACAGATCAACCACACCGAGCCACCGGCTGCGTTCCTGCTGACCATCAGGGCTTACGAATTCGGTCTCGGCCACGAGATGAGCGAAGCCGCCAGGAACAACCTGCACATGGCCTATGTATACGTCATCGGCGGCCAGTGGCAAAATGACGTATGTTGACGATAAACGAACTTGTCAGTCTCGGCGATGACGAAATCGAATTCACTGCGATCCGCGCACAGGGCGCGGGCGGACAGAATGTCAACAAGGTCTCCTCCGCCATCCACCTGCGTTTTGACATCAGCGCATCGTCCTTGCCCGAAGCCGTAAAACAGCGTCTTTTGGCTACCCGTGACCAGCGTATCACCGCCGACGGCGTGGTCGTCATCAAGGCGCAGAATCACCGCACCCAGGAAAAGAACCGCAACGAGGCGCTGGCCAGGCTCACCGAGCTGATCAGGAGCGCAACGCGCGTCAAGCGCAAGCGTATCCCGACCCGGCCCGGGCGGGCGGCAAAAGAAAAGCGCATCGACACCAAGAAAAAACGCGGTTCGCTGAAACAGATGCGGTCCAGGCCCGTCGAGCCGTAACTGCCGATTTCCGTCATGGGCAGCGAAGCCGCTATTGCCAATACAATCTACTGCTGCGAAAATCCGTTGACGCACAGGTAAGCAGTCTTGAAAGGACGGCTGATTCCACGAATTTTGTATTAGCCGTAGCCGCTTCGGAGAGACTTTCATGACGCTGCAGATGGTGTTGGTGCTTGCGATAACGGTGATCGTGTTTTCCGGATTTATCCGTGAACGCCAGCCACCGGACGTGACAGCGCTGCTTGGCGTATGCCTCCTGTTGATATTCGGCGCACTGAGCGCCGACGACTTTCTCAGTGTTTTTGCCAACGGCGCGCCGATTACGATTGGCGCCATGTTCGTGCTCTCCAAGGCCCTCGAAAAGACCGGGGTAATCGCCGGCATGGGGGCCTATGCTTCGCGGTTGGCAGGTAAATCCTGGTTGCGGGGCATGTTGCTGATACTGTTACCCGTGATCTTTCTTTCCGCCTTCGTCAACAATACACCGGTGGTCGTGGTGATGACCCCGGTTGTCATCGCACTGGCCAGGCAACAGGG
>JBFZEL010000540.1:0-13663 GCA_041306925.1 Lysobacterales bacterium | reverse complement strand
GGCCCTTTGAATCAATTCCTGGCTGCTTGTCATCTTGGCTGTTCCCAGTCTGAAAAAACGCCATTTTAACCCGCAAAAGGTTTAAGCACACGGCCAGTCATGGCAAACTAGTGCTTTAAGCAACAAGGGATCACAAGCTTGCCTGAGAACAACTACAAAGTGTGGATGTGTATCATCTGCGGCTGGGTTTACGAAGAGGAAAAAGGCTGCCCTGAAGAAGGCCTTGCGCCCGGCACACGCTGGCAGGAAGTACCGGATTACTGGGTTTGCCCGGATTGTGGTGCGGGCAAACAGGACTTTGAAATGATCGAGCTCTGAGCAGGACACTGTTGAGGTAACATGCCATGAATATGCGCAGGGGCGTAACACGGGACAGGCATCACGCGATGATCGGCGGTGTCTGCGCGGGTCTTGCCCGGTATTTTGGCTGGTCGGTCACGGGCACGCGGGTCGTTTATGTGCTGGCTTCAATCCTGTCCGCGGCCTTTCCGGGCATCCTGGTTTACATCATCCTGTGGGTGTTGTTGCCCGAATCCGACTGAGACCCGTCGAACCCCGTTATCCCCCCGTTATCCAATAATACCGCTCGAAACCGTTTGATCTGCCCGGAGCGCCAGCCACCTGCATGCGGGACCCATCCGGTCCGCTGTGAATTGTTGCGCACCCGGCAGCGCATTGATGGCGCTCGAAGGGCCAGCCAGCATGACGGTGCCGTTTCTCTCTGTTGCAAAAGCCTGGTGAACATGCCCCCAGGCCAGCGCTTTCACGTTCACATACCGGTCAATCGTTTGCAGCAGTAACTGCGGTTGCAGCAAAGGGTACTTGTCTATCCAGGGACTGCCAATGGCGATGGGGTGGTGGTGCAGGGCAATGAGTTGCGGGCGGTTTTCACTGTTTTGCAAAAAATCCTCCAGGTCCACCATGGTCCTGTCACTGAGTCGTCCTTCGGCTTTACCGGGCTGGCAGGAGTTCAGGCGAATAACCTGCCACTCGCCGTGTTCCGACACGCTGATCGTATCGACCGGGCTGCCCGGAAAGGTTTCGTCAAGCAGGCCGGCATCATCGTGATTACCGGGCAGGGCTAAAACCGGAACCCCAAACGGCTTGCAACTGGTCTGCAAGAACCGGTAGGACTCCCTGCTGCCGTCCTCGCTCAGGTCACCGGTCAGCAACAACAGGTCAGGACTGATGGCCCTGACTTTTTCCAGCAACGTCTCCAGGTTGCGGCGGGGGTTGATACCCCGGTATGTCCGTTCAGGGTCTGCAGACAGGTGGCAGTCGGTGACCTGGGCAATAAGGATCGCGTTTCTCAAAGGCTCTTTTCCCACGTGCTGACGGCTATTGCAGATCGAGTTTCAGCTTGTCACCGACAGCAATGCCCAGCGCGGCAGCGCTGCCGGCATTGAGTTCAAGAACATATTTTGCCGGAGCGATACTCGGGTATGAAGGACAACGGCTGACCTTGCAGGGTGGCGTATCAGCAGACAGGCTGACCAGCTTCAAATCCTTGTCAAAATACATGATGTCCAGCGGGATGCGGGTGTTTTTCATCCAGAAACTGCGCGGTGCTTCGTTCGGAAAAATGAATAGCATGCCGTGGTCCGCAGGCATGCTGTCCCTGAACATGAGGCCAAGCTGTTGGGTTTCCTGTGTGTCTGCAATTTCTACACTGAACCTGTTGCCGCCCAGTTCGACACTGGGCCCGCCCGAGGCACAGGCCGAGCAGACGGTCAGCAGCAATACACAGAGAAAAAAACGCATCTGGAAAATCCGGTTGGCGGGTTATGCGAATAATAACAAGCAAACGGCGTGCAGACCCAATAAAAAACCCCACGGCGTGAAGCCTGGGGTTTTCAAGAAGCGGATACTGTATGTACGTTTGCGTGTCTTTTCAGGTTTGTCTTTTCAGTGCTCCCTGTTCAGTTATCCACTGAAGCGATCTGCACATCCGGCGCGTCCTTCACTTCCAGCGCGACCATCACGTCACCGAATTGATCGGGTTGTATTTTTCCCATGATATTGACAACCACGACTTCGTCATCGTCCGCGGAAACGATGGTCAGACCGCGCATGCCGCTGCTGGAATGCCTGGCAAACATCTGCACCAGTTCGTCGTCTTCGCGTACCAGCATCACCGGCTCCCAGCCATCCTTGTCCAGCCAGTTACCCATGCGTTCAAAGTTGCGCGCGATGTTGCCGGTATCGCCATTGACCACGTAGGTCCGGATGCGCACGCCGTCCAGACTCCTGAGCAATGCCTGGGTTTCCGGCTCATCGTCGAGAAACCGGGCGGCAAAACGCAGAGCGGTCTTACCCAGCGACAAGGACATGCTGCGGTCGGTTTCGGCGTAACCCGGTGAATCGAGGTTGGCATAACCTTCGTTAGCGCGCGGTGCCGTGATACCGCAGGAAGAAAGCGCAAACGCGATCAATACCAGTACCGGCACCACGGCAGGGGTAACTATTTTATCCCGCACCGGCTCAGTCCTTGTCGAGATCGATGTCTACGTCGAAACTGTCCATCACCTTGGCCAGCTCAACCGGGTTCAGCTGACCGATGACATTGACAAAAACCGCCTCCTCGCCATCCACCACCATGACGGTCATGCCTTCCATGTTGCCATCCGTCATCCTGGTATAGACCAGCACCTGCTCATCGTCTTCATTGATCTGTACGATCGGCTCCCAACCGGAGGACTTAAGCTGCTTTTTAGTCTTGCCAAACTGGTTCATGGCGGCCTCGGTGTTTTCAGTAATGCCGTATATCTGCACCCGGATACCCTTGAGCTTGGAAATGAGCGCCGACGTCTCGGGACTTTCCGACGAACTCATCTGGCCCACAAAATTGAGCATCGTGCCGCCCAGGTTGATGGTGATTTTCGGTTCACCGTAAGTGGCTGACAGATCGCCGAAATCCACGTAACCCGCGAGGTTTTTAAGCTCGTCCTCCTGGGCCAGGACCGGCACTGTCAATAACCCGAAAAGTAATCCGATAACAAATTTATTCATCAGTAAACGTTTCATGCTTTGTTCTCCTTCAAGTCTGAATTCTGTGATTTGATGGCCCGGCCGACCGAATTGGTCACCGCATCTGCCATCGTCTGGCCTACATTTGATTCGATTTCGCGCCCGGTAATCGCGGCGGCCTTGTCGAGGTAGGCAAAGGCGATCGCCAGTTCCTGGCGGGCCTTGGCAATCTCGCTGGCGGATGGCTGGTCCGGTTGCATCAGGCTGACTGCGATGAGCGTCAGCGGAATCGCCGCAAGCGCCATTGCCCAGCGGGGCTGCAGCAGGCGGAACGCCGGTCTCGGACGGTGCTGGCGGGGGATCGCGAGCAGACGCTTTCTCAGGCTGTGCGGCGCCCGCTCTACGCGGATTGCAGCCATCGCCTGCCGAAGCTGATGTGCCTCGATGATGGCCCTGGCAAGCTGACGATCATCCGCTGCCGCCGCCTTGAGCAAATCCGCATCAGGTCCGCTCAACTCACCATCCATCAGCGCATTGATCAGTTCTTCCCATTTGTCTTCGTGTTCATTCATGGTCTTACCTCTGCCAGTTGCTCGCGCAACTGTTTCCTTGCACGGTGCAGGTAGGTTTTTACCTGCGCCAAATTCAATTCCAGCATCGTGGCCACCTCTTCGTAGCTGTGCTGGTTCACATCCCGCAATACGACCAGTGAGCGGTAGGGTTCCTGCAGGGACCCAATAGCCCGTTTCAACCATTCCCTGGTTTCACTGGCGGCGACATCCTGCATGGGTCCGCCGACTTCGGCAGTCATGTAGCTCTCGTCAAACTCGACGTAATCGCGTCTGCGTCTGAGGCGATCGAGACAACCGTTGCGGGTCACCTTCATCAACCACGACTGGACGCGCTCAGGGTCGATGTTGTCGCGGTTGTGCCAGAGCTTTACAAATGCTTCCTGGGTGGCGTCCTGCGCCTCCCCGTCGTCCTTCAATATATAGCGGGCAACCGTCCAGGCCTGATCCTGATACTCCTTTACCCATTGACGGTAGCTTTTACTCATCTCATCAGAATAAACGTATCCGGGAAGAAATGGTTACAGGCAAGACCGGGAAAACTCTGATTTACTCAGAGCTGCCCTAAAAAAGTGCAAGGCAGACCCGGGGTGGTTGCAGGCGCAAACGGAGCCGACATGCCCCCTGATTGCCAATTTCCGGAGGCGCATTTTCATTTCCGCAAAAAACAAATTTGGACGCCCTTGAAAAGAAGTCAACATAGCCCCAACTTTGCTGGCAGGCTGCGGATTACATGACTATTTGTGACCACAGGCAACTAACAGTCCGCAACGGGTTGACCGTGGCGGTTTCAATGTTCAATTTAAATGACTTTAATTTAGGGAGAAATTCCGATGAAACTCCGTCCACTACATGATCGTGTGATTGTGAAACGAATGGAAGAAGAGCGTGTGTCCTCCGGCGGCATCGTCATTCCTGATTCCGCGACAGAAAAACCCATCCGCGGCAAGGTTCTTGCCGTAGGCAATGGAAAAATCCTCGATAACGGCGAAAAGCGCAAGTTGGATATCGGCGTAGGCGATACCGTCCTGTTCGGCAAATACGCGGGAACAGAGGTAAAGGTGGATGGCGAGGAACTGCTCGTCATGCGCGAAGAAGACATCATGGCGGTTATCGAATAACGATCAGCCCTTTCAAGTTATTGAACGAATCGAGGATTAGACAATGAGTGCAAAAGAAGTACGTTTTGGCGAAGACGCCCGTAGCAAGATGATGCGCGGCGTTAACATTCTGGCCGATGCGGTCAAGATAACACTGGGTCCCAAGGGCCGTAACGTGGTGCTGGATAAGAGCTTTGGGTCTCCTACCGTCACCAAGGACGGTGTTTCCGTAGCGAAAGAAATCGAACTGGAAAACAAGTTTGAAAATATGGGCGCGCAGATGCTCAAGGAAGTTGCTTCCAAGACGTCTGATATCGCCGGCGACGGCACGACAACTGCAACCGTATTGGCGCAGGCCATGTTGCGTGAAGGTCTGAAGGCCGTTGCTGCGGGCATGAACCCGATGGACCTGAAGCGTGGCCTGGACAAGGCTGTTACCGCTGCGGTTGAAAAGCTGCACGAGATTTCAACGCCGTGTACTGACAACCGGGCGATTGCACAGGTTGGTTCGATTTCCGCCAACTCCGATACTGAAATCGGTGAACTGATCGCCGAGGCCATGAATAAAGTCGGCAAAGAAGGCGTTATCACCGTTGAAGATGCGACCGGCCTGTCCAACGAACTGGCTGTGGTTGAAGGTATGCAGTTCGACCGTGGCTACCTGTCACCCTACTTCATCAATGATCAGGCAACCATGAGTGTCGAGCTGGAAAATCCTTACATCCTGTTGCATGACAAAAAGATCGGTAATGTCCGTGACCTGCTGCCAGTGCTCGAAGCCGTTGCCAAGTCTGGCAACCCGCTTTTAATCGTCGCTGAAGACGTTGAAGGCGAGGCTCTGGCAACCCTGGTGGTCAACTCCATCCGCGGTATCGTAAAAGTATGCGCAGTCAAGGCCCCGGGCTTTGGCGACCGCCGTAAAGCCATGCTGGAAGATATCGCCGTTTTGAGCGGTGCTACCGTGATTGCCGAGGAAGTTGGTCTGTCGCTTGAAAAAGCCACCCTGGGAGAACTTGGTTCCGCCAAGAAAATCCAGATCACCAAGGAAAACACGACGATTATCGACGGCGCTGGCAGCAGCGAAGCCATTTCCAACCGTGTTAACCAGGTGCGTACCCAGATCGAGGAAGCCACTTCCGACTACGACCGTGAAAAACTGCAGGAGCGTGTTGCCAAACTGGCAGGCGGCGTGGCCGTGATCAAGGTGGGTGCTGCAACCGAAGTCGAAATGAAGGAAAAGAAAGCGCGCGTCGAAGACGCCCTGCACGCGACCCGTGCAGCGGTTGAAGAAGGCGTTGTGCCTGGCGGCGGTGTTGCCCTGGTGCGCGCCCTGGAGTCAATCAAGGGCATGCAGGGCGACAACGAAGACCAGAACGTTGGTATCGCCATCGCCTGCCGCGCGATGGAAGAACCATTACGCCAGATCGTCGCCAACGCCGGCGCCGAGGGCTCTGTTGTACTGAATAACGTAAAACAGGGTAAAGGCAACTACGGTTACGACGCTGCAACGGGTGAGTACACCGACATGATCGAGGCCGGTATCCTGGACCCAACCAAGGTGACCCGCTCGGCACTGCAGAACGCGGCATCCATCGCCGGTCTGATGATCACCACCGAAGCCATGGTGGCGGAGGCTCCCAAGAAGGAGAGCGCTTCCGACATGAGTGGCATGGGTGGCGGTATGGGCGGTATGGGTGGTATGGGCGGCATGATGTAATTCATGTAGTTCAGACCCGCACTTTGAAAAACCCCGCTTCTGGCGGGGTTTTTTTTGCCCCCTCAATTTTCGCTCCACTTCTGTGCTTTCAAGCGGGCGGGCGGAGCGGCGCCATGGCGTACGCGAATTTTGAGTCTGTCCATCCGGGCATCCGCGGCTATACTCTACGCATGTTTTCAAGCAGCCAAGCCCGAATCCTCGACTACAGCCCCTTTCTGAACCGTTTGATAGAACGCCACCCGGACTGGTTGGAGACATTGCGGGCGTCAGGCCGTCTCGAAAATACCAGTTCCCCCGCCGCTGCGCCGCTAAACGCCCTGATCGAAAAACACGGTCTCGATCGCGCCCTCAGACAGTTCCGTAACCAGGAGATGATGCGCCTGATCTGGCGCGACCTGAACGAACTCGCAGCGGTGGATGAAATACTCGCCGACCTGAGCACGCTTGCGGATCTTTGCCTGCAGGCTACCGCCGATTTTCACAGCCTGGTGCATGAGGAAAAACACGGCATACCACGAAACCCGGAGGGCCGGTCGCAGAAAATTATCGTCGTGGGCCTGGGTAAGCTGGGTGGTCGTGAACTCAATCTCTCGTCCGATGTTGACATTATTTTCTGTTTTCCGGAACAGGGCGCCTGCGATGGTACCCGGGGCCTGGCGAATGAGCAGTTTTTTACCAGGCTGGCGCGTAGCATCATACGCAGCCTGTCAGAGACCACCGCTGATGGGTTTTGCTTTCGTGTCGATACCCGCTTGCGGCCATTTGGGGATTCCGGACCGTTGGTCAGCAGTTTCGCCGCACTGGAACAGTACTATCAACGCGAGGGGCGCGACTGGGAACGCTATGCCCTGATCAAGGCACGCCCGGTCGCAGGCGACATGGTTGCCGGTGAACAACTGCTGAGACTGTTGAGACCATTTGTCTATCGTCGTTATATCGATTTCGGCGCCATCGAAGCACTGCACACTATGCATACCAGTGTTCGTGAAGACGCTTTGCGCAAAGACCGCCAGGATGATATCAAGCGCGGCCCGGGCGGAATCCGGGAAATTGAATTCCTGGTGCAGACCTTTCAGCTGCTCCGTGGTGGACGTGAGCCCGAATTGCAGACGCCGTCGCTATTCAAAGCTGCGGCAGGTTTGAGCAAACTGCATATGCTGAGCGAAGAATCGGTGGCGGAATTGCTCGCAGCCTATCGTTTCTTGCGCAGGACGGAAAACCGCATCCAGGCTTTGCACGATCAGCAAACCCACCAGATTCCGACAGGTGAAGACGGTTTGCGGGTCGCCAGGGCCATGGGATTCAGCGACTTCCCGGAATTCAGGCTGGCGCTTGAGCATACGCGCAACAGGGTGCAACAGCTGTTTGCACAAAGTCTGCCGCAGCCTGTTGATACCGCAGCTGCAACCAACCGGTGGAGCGCCCGCTGGCAACGGCTGAGAAACAGCGCACAACACGAGCCTCCTGATGTTCACGAAGGCGTGGCATTGTCGGGGTTTGTCAAACGTCTGAACCGGCTTTCACTCAGCCAGCGCGCTTCGCAGAGACTGGATCAATTCATGCCGATACTGCTTGAGCGGTTTGAGGCCTTATCCCTGGACGAAGCCGTTATCAACCGGGTTCTCGACCTGGTTTCCGCCATTTGCAGACGCAGTGCATATTTATCGTTGCTGGTACAAAATCCCGCCGCCACTAGCTCCATGCTGGAGTTGTTTGCTGCCAGCCAGCGTGTCGCGGAAGCCGTGACCCGCTATCCAGCTTTGCTGGACGAACTCATAGACCCCAGCCTCGGCGCTCATCCGACCACATTGAAAGATATCCAGGCAGGTGTTCAACGTGTCGTGGATGGCGGTGGCGACCTGGAAACAACCCTGCAGGATCTGAACCACTTCAAGCAGATGACCAGTCTGCGCATTGCCGTCGCGGTATTAAAGTCAACGATGCCGGCGACCGAGGCAGGCTCCGCCTTGAGCCAGCTTGCCGAAAACCTCGTGCAGGCCGTTTTGACTATGGCTCAAGATGAAATGCAAACCCGTCATGGCCACGTGCCCGGCCCCGGGCTTGCCGTCATTGCCTATGGCAGTCTCGGCGCGTGTTCATTGAGTTTTGATTCCGATCTTGACCTGATTTTTTTATACCAGTCCAGCAACGAAGTTTCTGATGGCGCCCACCCCCTTTCGGCTGAGCGTTACCACACCAGGGTTGCACGCCGCATGTTAAGCCTGATGTCTGCAATTACCCCATCCGGACGTTTGTACAGCATCGATGCGAGGTTGCGGCCGAACGGCCGGGCCGGTCTGCTTGTTTCGGGTATAGAGGCGTTCAAACGCTACCAGGCAGAGGAGGCATGGGTCTGGGAGTTACAGGCTCTGACACGCGCCAGGCCAGTAGCTGGTGATACGCAAACGGCGGGTGTTTTTGCTTCCATCCGGCAACAGGTGTTGACGGCCACGCGTGACAGGACCTTGTTGAAAACCGAAGTCCGGAACATGCGCGAGAGGATCCGTGCCGAGCGCGGCGATGCCAATGTCCTCAAGGATGGCCGCGGAGGTCTGCTGGATATCGAATTTGTCGTGCAACTGGGTGTACTGCTCAATGCCGAAGAATATCCGGCGTTGATCGGGTCCACCGAAACACGCTGTCAACTGCAGGTTTTGCACGACTGTGGCTGGTTAAGCGCCAAAGCGTTCAGAACCCTGGAAAGTGCATATATGCAATTGAACCAGGCGCGTTTGTATGCCGCGCTGGTGGATGCTGGCGCAGGCGCCGGGACCGCTTCGCCTGCCGGCATCGCGCAGACGTTTTGTGATGAAATATTGGGGTAGAATACACTTTCTTTTTTTGTGGAGATGAAACCTTGACTCATCGCACCGACGCCCGGGATGAAAGCCTGGCATACGCCAATACGCAAACAGAGGTCGAAGTAGGCCGCGTCGATCTGCCGCTGTCCTGCCCCCAACCGAATCAGAAACTCTGGAACGCACACCCGCGTGTATATCTGCCCATCGAGGAAAGTGGTGAAGCCAGTTGTCCGTATTGCGGTACACATTACACACTGACAGAAAAGTGAACCGTTAACACGGCAGAAGACAGATGGTGAGTTCACTGAACCCGCGTTGCCTGTTTGACTTCTTACTTACGCAACTATCTCGATGCATGTAGTTCAGGCGTTGGTGTCTCTCGATATAGGCGGCTCGGAAATGGTCGCCGTCGAGACCGCCGAGTTCCTCCGCGCTGCGGGCCACCGCGTAACCGTTATTGCTTCGCACGGGCCTTTGGAAAAGCGGGTAATGGCCGCGGCTGCCGACTGGCTGGATTGGCCAATCGGCCGTAAACGCCTGGCTACCCTGCGGTACGTCCGGCAACTGCGCTGCTGGTTGCAGGAAAATCACGCAGATATCGTTCACGTACATTCCCGTTTACCCGCCTGGATCTGCTATCTTGCCTTACGCAAGTTGCCGGCGGACACAAGACCGGTCTTTATTACCTCCATGCACGGGCAATATTCAGTCAGCACTTACAGTGCGATCATGGCACGTGGCGATCGCGTGATTGCCGTTTCAAATCACATCCGCGATTACACAACCAGGAACTACCTGCCACCGGACAGCCCGCAATTACACACGATATACGGCGGCACCAGCCGTGCCGAATTCCCGTACGGCTACCAACCGGCTGCGCAATGGCGGCAGGCCCTTTACGCAGAGTTTCCGCAGCTCAGGAACAAGCGCATCCTGCTGTTACCGGGCCGTTTGTCGCGTTATAAAGGGCATGCAACCTTCATCGAATTGATCGCCGCTTTGCAGCCGGAATTTGCTGATACCCACGCCGTCATCCTCGGCCAGGCAAAACCGGGTTCGCGCTACCTCAACGAACTCGAGGGTCTTGCCGAACGTCACCGGATCAGCGATAAGCTTACGTATTGCGGTGTCAGGACCGATATGCGCGACTGGATGGCGGCATCGAGCCTGGTATTCAACCTTTGCAGCGACCCGCCGGAGGCATTTGGCCGAATCGTACCCGAAGCCCTGTCCCTGGGTGTTCCGGTTATTGCGTGGAATCACGGCGGGGTCAGGGAGGTACTGAAGGTAATGTTCGCTGCCGGCGCGGTTGAACCGGACAACCTGCCGGCCCTGGTAGAGAAAACACGAGAGTTCCTGCTGCAAGCACCCAGGGTCGAAAACAGTGATGCGTTTTCACTGCAGACCTCCATGGATCAGACCTTGCGTTTATATCTCGATGTATCAGGAAGGGAGGAACGATGAAATTATTGCTCAAGCGATTGCAGGAAGACTGGCCTGCATGGCTGGCGGTGTCTTTTTTCGCTTTGCTGCCTTTTGGCCGGTTGGCGGAAATCCCGTTGTCGATCTTTGCTCTGTGTCTGCCATTCTTGGCAACTTCGGCTGACAACCGTCAACGTATTCGCCGTGTTTCCATCATCGTTGTGCCGGTTTTCTTGTGTTTCTGGATACCCATGCTGGCATCCAGTTTCGATTCCTATATGCCGCAGAAAAGCTGGACCAGTTCGCTGGCCGCCTTGCGGTTCCTGGCAGCCGTGCTCAGCATGTCCGTATTGCTGCGCATGGAATCCGCCCGCTGGCGTGTGATTCGCTGGACCTCTTTCCTGCTCGTTTTCTGGGCTGTGGACGGGTTTGTACAACTGATTTTTGGCGTCGATTTATTTGGTATCGCCATGAACCCCGACCGGCTGAACGCCATGTTTGTACAAAAATACCAGTTTTATGGCCCGACCCTGGCCATGCTGTCCCCGTTGTTACTGGAACATGCCCGCAGACACTGGCCGGCCTGGGCCTGGGTGGGTGCTTTTACATTGATCCTCGGCGCCGTGCTGATTGCCGGAATGCGCGCCGGGTGGCTAACCATGGGCCTGGTCCTGCTGGTCTATATGTGGTTGATGGCCAGGCGGGAAAACCGTGATTTGAGAAAGGCATCCTTGTCCATCCCCGTACTCGTCATTACCGCCATCATCGGCAGCTACCTGGTTTCACCCTTGTTCCAGGCACGGCTTGAGCAGTCATTGATTGTAACCGGGGGATCCTACGAAGACATCAGCGCGGCGAGTAACTTGCGGATACCCATTTTCAAGACCAGCCTGGTAATGTTCAAGGCACATCCCATCAACGGCGTCGGTGTGAGGGCATTTCCGAAGGCCTACATGGAGTACGCCGCGCCGGACGATATCCACATCCGAAGTTCAGGGGGAAAATCCGGTGCGACACACGCACATAACCTGGTACTCGAAGTCATGTCAGATACCGGCAGCATCGGCTTGGTTGGCCTGCTTGCGGGTTTTTGGCTGCTCATCCGTTTCTGGCGCGGTATGACCCCGACCCGGCGAAACGAGGCTTTTCCCTTTGCGCTGGCGCTGGCGCTGGTGCTTTTCCCGCTCAACTCCCATTTCGCACTTTACGGCACCTACCTGTCATCTTTGTCATGGATCCTGTTTGGATTCTGGGCTGCCTGTATTGATAACAAACCCGTTTAGGCAATGAGGATTTTTTACTCTTTCCTGGTCGTGCTCAGCACCCCGCTGGTGTTGCTGTATTTTGCCCTGCGCGGACTCCGCGACCCCGCTTACCTGGGCCGTTGGCGCGAACGCTTCGGGTTTATTCCCTCCGACGTCAACAGGCACGGTATATGGGTGCACGCGGCATCGGTTGGTGAATTCAACGCCGCCAGCCCGCTGCTTAAGGTTTTGCTGAAAACGTATCCTGACATTCCCCTGATGGTAACCACGTTTACTCCTACTGGTTCAGAAAGGGTTAAATGCGAGTTGGGTGCACGGGTTTCACACAGTTATATTCCCTTCGATATGCCGGGCGCGGTCAGGCGGTTTCTGAAACGTCTGCAGCCCGCAATCATCATCGTGATGGAGACCGAAATCTGGCCAAACCTGTACCTGCAGTCCCAACGCTCAGGCATACCGCTGTTGATGGCAAATGCACGGCTTTCCCGGCGCTCGGTCAAGCGTTTTCAGCGGCTGCCCGGGTTCACGAAGGAAGTCATGCAATCCGTAAGCTGGATCGGCGCGCAAAGCCAAGCCGATGCAGAGCGGTTTCTTAGCTGTGGCGCAAATCCAGAGCACGTCGATGTAACGGGCAATCTCAAATTCGATCTGAACGTTGCAGCGAGCCACGAAGAAATGGCAGAGGCCCTGCGTTTGCGCTGGGGTAGAAACCGACCGGTGCTGGTCGCCGGGAGCACCCACGAAGCAGATGAGAACGTCGTTATTCCGGTTTTTGTCGAATTACTGAAATCCTTGCCGGACGCCTTGCTGATCCTTGCGCCGCGCTATCCGGAGCGCTTCGCCCGGGCCACGCAACTGGCAAAAGATGCCGGCCTGCAAACCGGGCTGCGTAGCCAGGGCGAAGCCTGCTCCGCGCAGACACAGTGCTTCGTTGTGGACAGCATCGGTGAACTGATGATTTATTACGCCTGCGCCGATGTCGCTTTTGTCGGCGGCAGCTTCGGTGAACAGGGCGGACACAACCCGCTTGAACCGGCGGCACTGGGTAAAGCGGTTCTGCTGGGCCCGAATATGGATAATGCCCGGGAAATCACTGCTCAACTCACGCAATGCAGTGCCGCCCTGCGTGTTTCCAGCCAGCAGGAATTCCTGCAAGCTGCACATCAGATAATGACCGATGGTGTCTTGCGGGACAGCATGGGCCAGGCTGGCCGCAACCTGGTGGAGAAAAACAAGGGGGCCCTTGACCTGACGCTCAAGGCGATCATAAAACTGCTCTGATATGATCGGCCCGTCGATAAAAAGCCCGCTTTTGCGGACTTTTGTGTAACTGCTAAATACGCGTAGCTGCCACCCGCGTTTACTACTGCAAAATAGCATTAACCTTTTGCAGGTCTTCTTCGGCGAGTACGCCCGCCGCCGCTTTCAGCCGCAAGTGGTCAACGATATAGGTATGACGCGCCAGTGAATTGTCCCGCTGGGCCTGAAAATAACGTTGCTGAGCGATCAAAACGTCGACGATGGTGCGAGTGCCGACCTCAAACCCGGCCTGGGTTGCCTCGAGCGCACTTTCCGCCGAAATCATCGCCTGGCCAAACGCGCCGACCTGTTCGATACCGGCGATCACCGCCCGATAGGCATTTTTTGTGTTTCTCACAACCGCCCTTTGGCGATGGTCAAGGTCTGCATTGACTGCATTGAGTAAATAACGCGCTTGCCTGGTCCTGGAGGTGATCACACCGCCCTGGTAAATGGGTACGTTAAGTTGCAGGCCAATGCGCTTGTCATCATTGACTATGTCAGTGGTCGCAAGAATCTGGCC
>JBFZEL010000539.1:0-7517 GCA_041306925.1 Lysobacterales bacterium | reverse complement strand
ATCAGGAACTGGTCCAGGGCCATTTCAACGTGATGCCAATGCCCGCCCTTGATGCGGAATTCAGAGTCGATATCCACCGGCGTGAGTAATTCCCGGTGCAGGACCTGGGAACGGATCCGCGGCGCATAAGCCGCGAGCGTATCGATGACCAGGTCCGTGAAAGCGGTCTTGTGATCTGACCAGCCCGTCTTCAGTTGATAGGGCGCGTATTGCACCACCGCCGAGAGCACGTGCTTGCCAGGCGGTGCAAGCGAGTCGTCATGCAGGCTCGGAATGGTGATTTCCGCCACCGGCCTGACCGAATATTCACCGTATTTTGAGTGATTGAAGGCGTGGTCCACGTAACCCATGTCCGGCGCGATCAGCAGGCGGTTGCCAAGCTGGTCCTGGTTCAGCCCCTTGAATTCCGGTGCGCCGTCAAGTGCCAGGTGCAACTTGGCCGCGTTGCCACGCATACGGATGTTCTGGACCTTGCGGGCGAAACCGGCCTCGAGATTGCGGGCGCCGAGCAGGCCGAGAAAAGTCGTCGCGGGATCGGCGCTGGATATCACCGTGTGCGCAGCGATCTGCTCACCGCCCTCAAGTTCGACCCCTGCGACACGTGCACCATCCAGCAGGATACGCGAGACCGGTGCGGATAACCGGATGACCGCACCGTGTTGGCGCGCGGCAACGGCCAGCGCGTCACTGACGGCGCCCATGCCGCCTTTGGGTATGCCGAGACCCTGCAAACCGCTGAACCGGTGCAATGCGCAAAAGACGCTGTTGTTGGAGCGCGGACCCAGGTTTGTCCCCAGCACGCCGTCCATGCAGAGGGCCCCCTTGAGCAGGGGATCATCGAAATTTTCCTGTAGCACATCGTAAATATTGATACCGGCAATACGCAGGAATTCACGCATGTCCTGCTTGCCCAGCATGCGGACGTTCAGGGCCAGTTTCGCCAGGCCTGCCCAATCCCCGTGGTCGCGGGTTCCAATCCTGGGAGGGATGCGGTTATTCAGCCGGTTGATGATGCCGGCGAAGCGGTTCATGAAGCGCCGGTACTCGCGCATGGCCAGGCGGTCCTTGTCGCTGATATTTGCGCCCTGCAACGTGTCGCCCGCGATCTGCAGGTGATTGCCATCCAACGCCAGTGCGGTGGTTTTGATGTCCTGTTGCGCCAGGCTCAGGCCGGCTGAGTCAAGGGCCAATTCCTTGCGCACCCTCGCATCGAGCATATAAAGCAGGTGCGCGGCGGCCGAGACTTTGAAGCCGGGCGCAAATTCCCGTGTAATGGCGGCCCCGCCGACCTGCCCGGAGGCCTCCAGCACGGTCACCGGCTTGCCGGCCCTGGCGAGATAGGCGGCGCAAACCAGGCCATTGTGACCGGCGCCGATGATGACGGTCTGGTCTTTTACGTTAGTCATCGAGCCAGCCCTCCGGTACGGTGTTGGGTCGGCGCAGATCACGCAGGATCTCGCGTGCCGCATTGGCGCCGGGAGCGGCCATGACGCCGCCGCCGGGGTGATTTGACGAACTGCACATATACAGGCCCCTGGCCGGTCCGCGGTACTGGGCATAACCGGGTATCGGCCGGTTGAAAAGCAACTGGTCCATGGTCAGTTCGCCGAGGAATATATTGCCCTCGGTCAGACCACCCTCGTCTTCGAGTTCGCGCGGCGTGCGTATTTCCACGTGGCGGATGAGGTCTTTGAAACCCGGTGCATAGGTCTCGATCTTGTTGATGACGGTCGCACCGAACTGATCGCGCAGTTCGGGGGTCCAGTCCCCGCCATTGACCTTGGGCGGCACGTACTGCACGAACACCGACATGAAATGTTTGCCCGGCGGCGCCATCGTCGGGTCGGTGAGCGACGGAATCAGGATATCGACGTACGGGTCGCGCGACCAGGTGCCGTTTTTCCAGTCATCGTAGGCGCGCTCGAGACGCTCGACGCTGTCCACCAGGTGCAGATCGCCCTTGATGAGTTCCGGGTTGCCTTCAAGCGCGGTGAATTGCGGCACACCGTCGAGCGCAAAGTTGAGCTTGCCGGACGAACCGCGGATCTTGAAGTTCCTGACCTTGCGGATGAAATCCGGTTGCAGGTCTTTAGGGTCCATGCATTCAAGGAAGGTGCGTGGCAGGGTCATGTTGGAAACCACGACGTCGGCGTGATATTCGTTGCCGTTGTCGAGCGCAACACCGGTCACCTTGCCGTGCCTGACCAGTATCTGCCTGACGCCGGAACCCGCCAGGAGCTCACCGCCGTACTCCTTGTAGCAGTCCGCCATCGCCTGGGCGATGGCCCCCATGCCGCCACGGGCGAAACCCCAGGCACCGATATTGCCGTCAACATCGCCCATGGCGTGGTGCAGCAGCACATAGGCGGTGCCGGGCGACATGACCCCCATGGCGGAACCGATAATGCCGTGGCTCGCCTTGTCGGCCCTGATCAACGGGTGTTCAAAATAGCCATCGAGGAAGTCCACGATGCTCATGGTGTACAGACGCAGCATGTCGTAGATGACATCCTCACCCATCTTCAGCGCGGTTTTGCCCATGCGCAACATTTCCAGCAGGTCGCGTGGCTTGAACGACGCCGGATCCGGCGCGGTGCGCAGCAGGAACTGCCGGATGAAACGCGCCTGGCGCATGATGTCGCGGTCATAGCGGACCTTGGCGTCGGCATCACGCGGGCTGATGCGGGCCATTTCCCTGCGTGACACGTCCGGATCGACATACGAGGCCAGGTGTTCACCGTCCGGGGACATGGTGGCGCTGCCGCCGTAGGGCACGATCTGCAGACCGTATTTGGCCAGGTTCAGGCTGCGGTATACCTCGGGCCGCAACAGGCTGCTGACGTAGGAGCAGTTGGAATAAATCCAGTTCTCGTGCTTCTTCAGGCTGATCGTGGCGCCGCCGATGTGGGTGTTCTTTTCAATCAGCAGCACAGCCAGGCCGGCCTTGGCCAGGTAGGCGGCGTTGGTCAGGCCGTTATGCCCTGCGCCGATAACGATGGCATCATATTTTTTCACGCGCGCGGTCTCCCGGATTGACGGCGCCGGCAAAAATATTCCGGCGCCATGAGCTCTGCATAGATTCGCATATCGCGCCTGTCCTGTCCATAAAAATGAATGGGTATTCATTCATTGAAACAGAACGTGAAAGGAATTATGCTGAGCGTGTAGCACGCTTGTCTGCGTGCATGTCAGGAGCAGGGGCCCGGTTTGAGTGAGACGTTGAAAAAGCCGCAGACCAAGCGACGTACGGCACCGAGGGAAGAACGCCGGGTTCAGCTGATCAGGGCGACCATTCGTTCGATTGCCAAAAACGGCCTGTCGGTGACGACGATCGCGACGGTTGCCGGCGAGGCGGGGCTCAGCCAGGGTATCATCAACCTGCATTTCCAGAGCAAGGAGCGCCTGCTGGAAGAGACCCTGGGCCACATCGTCGGTGAATACCGCGCCGCGTGGTACAAGGCCATTGAAACCAGCGGTGACACGGCGGCCGAAAAACTGGCCGCCCTCGCCGCCGTGGATTTTGACAAGCACATCTGTCAGCGCGATAAACTGGCGGTCTGGTTTGCTTTCTGGGGTGAGAGCCGCTCACGTCTGACCTATCGCAAGATATGCGCGGAGAGCACCCGCGAGTACAGGCAGGGCCTGACCGGTCTGTGCGAAGAGATCATCCGGCAGGGGCAATACCGGGTTCAGGCCCAGCATGTCGCTACCGGTCTGCTGGCGATGAACGGTGGTTTGTGGTTGGATATGTTGATAAGCCCGGCTGAAATGTCCGCGGACCAGGCCCGGGAAATCAGCCAATCCTACCTGCGCGGGGTTTTTCCGCGGCATTTTCCGGACTGGTACTAAGCAATGGACGAAAAATTACTCACAGCCTTGATCGACAGGCAGCCGGCCCGGACTTCCCTGGACCAGGTGTTCTATACCGATAACGACATCTACCAGCGTGACATCGAAAAGATTTACCTCAAGTGCTGGCTGTATGCCGGGCACCTGAGCGAGATTCCCAACGTGGGCGACTGGTTCCTGTTCAACCTGGCGGGGGAGTCGGTCATCATCGTGCGCAGCGGGCCGGACTCGGTCAGCGCCCTGCTGAACGTGTGCCGCCACCGCGGTTCGGTCATCTGCAGTGAAAACAGCGGCAGTTCGAAAAAACTAGTCTGCCGCTACCACGGCTGGAGTTACGACCTCGATGGCGCCCTGCATTCGGCGGCGCATATGCCCGACGGCTTCGACAAGTCGGGGATCAGCCTCGGCAAAGTCCATACCGCGATGCTGGAGGGCATGATCTTCATCAACTTCGCGGAACATCCCGCGTCGTTCGAACCGGTCCGCGAAGACCTGGCCGTTTGCCTGCGCCCCTACCGCATCGACAAAGCGAAAGTCGCCCACCGTCAGACCTACGCAATCAGGGCCAACTGGAAACTGTCGGTCGAGAACTATACCGAGTGCTACCACTGCGCGCCTGCGCACCCCGAATACACCCGCGGCCACGCGCTGGCGAAACCCGGCGCCCGCGCCTCGGACGAGATGCAAGCGGTCATGTCCCGGGCCGTGGCATGCGGTCTGAGCGAGCGGGCGGTGAGCCGCATCTACCTCGACGAACCGGGTTTCGGCACCGGTTACGCCTTCGAGCGTTACCCGATGTGGCGCGGCCACGTCACCGGCAGCGAAGACGGCCAGCCGGTGGCGCCGCTGATGGGCGAAATCAGGGATTACGACGGCGGCGCCACGGATTTCCAGGTCGGTCCGGCAACCTATGCGCTGGCCTATTGCGATTACGTCGTGATCTACCGCTTCACACCGGTCTCGCTCGCTGAGTCCGAATGCGATATCACCTGGCTGGTCAACGGCGATGCGCAGGTGGGCAGGGATTACGACCTGGATCGCCTGACCTGGCTGTGGGATGTCACCACCCAGGCCGACAAGCGCATCATCGAGAACAACGCGGCGGGCGTGCGTTCACGGTTCTACCGACCCGGCCCCTACTCGATCATGGAGGAATACACCTGGAAATTCATGACCTGGTACCTACAGACAATCAGGCCGTGAACGGGTAAGGTCCGGGGATATTCCGACAGCATAGGCAAATACATGAGCGTGGAACACGCGGCGGGACCCGTTGAAGTTGACAAGGCGCTGCAACTGCGCCGCATGAAGCGGATTGCGTTGCTGCTGCTGTTCCTGATGGTCCTGTTGTTCGCCCTGACCCTGCACGCTTCAGCCCCCTGGGCGGCCTGGCTGCATGCGTTTGCCGAGGCCGGCATGGTCGGCGCCCTGGCGGACTGGTTTGCCGTCGTCGCCCTGTTCCGTCATCCGCTGGGCTTGCCGATTCCGCATACCGCCATCATTCCCAACCGTAAAAATGACATCGGCGAAAGCATGTCGCGGTTCGTCGCTGAGCATTTTCTTGAACCGGAGGTGGTGCGCAGGAAATTGCAGGGAGCCAACCTGGCCGCGTTCGTGGTCGGCTGGCTCAAAAGCGACAAGGGCCGCCACAGCGTCGGGGAGCTTGCAACGTCCGTGCTGCGCTGGGCGCTGGGCGCCTTGCATGAAAAACGCGTGCGCCGTTTTCTTTCGAGGCTGTCAGGTAAACAACTGGCCAATGTGAGCCTGGCGCCGCTGCTGGGCAACACGCTCAGCTGGCTGGTCCGTGGTCAACGACACCAGCAGATACTGACCCAGGTCCTGCGCTACGCCATCGAACTCGTGCACGACAACCGCGACGCCATCCGGGCCAAGGTACAGCAGGAAAGCCCGTGGTGGCTGCCGGGTTTTGTCGACGACCGGATCCTGACAAAAATGCTGGAGCGCATCGAGCAGCAGTTGTTTGAAATGGCGCTGGACCAGGAACACCCCCTGCGTGACCAGTTCAACCTGTGGGTGAAGAACCTGGCGGATGACCTCAGGAACAACCCCGCGCACCGGCGCCTGGGTGACGAATTCAAACAACAGCTACTGGCCAACGACGAACTGCAGGATTACCTGTATGGTCTGTGGCGCGAATTGGCGCGCAACATCGAAGCGGATATCGAAAAGCCCGAATCGGTCATCCGCCAGCACGTCGGTAAATGGCTGGGCAACGTTGCCGGCGAACTGGATAACGACCCGGACATGCAGGCCTGGGTCAATGCCTGGCTGGTTGATTCAATCACGCTGGTGGTCGGGCGCAACAGTGCGCAGATCGCCAGCCTGATCAGCGATACGGTGAAATCGTGGGACGGCATGGACACCAGTCGCCGGGTCGAACTGGCGATTGGCCGCGATCTGCAGTTTATCCGCATCAACGGCACCCTGGTGGGTGGTCTTGTAGGCCTGTTGATCCACGCCGTGAAACTGTATACCTGAACGGTTTCAGGCGCGTGAAACAAATTTGCCGGTGGTCGTGTTGACCTTGATGCGTTCGCCGCTTTCGAGGTACTCGGGCACCTGTATTTCGATCCCGGTCGACAGCAGTGCCGGCTTGGTGCGGGCGCTGGCGCTGGCGGCTTTGAGGCCGGGGGCGGTTGCGGTGATCTCGAGTTCCACGTTCTGCGGTATCTCGATACCGGCGACCTGCCCATCGACCAGCATGGCGATCATGCCTTCGAGGTCCTCGGTCATGTAATGCAACTGTTCTTCCAGCAGTTCGGCGCTCACCGCGTACTGGCTGTAGTTTTCGCTGTCCATGAAATAGATCAGGTCATCTTCGCGATACGAGTATTGCACCGGGCGCCTGGTCAGGTGGCCTTCCTTGACGAAATCATCACCCTTCAGTGTCTGTTCCAGTTTTTGGCCGTTGCGGACATTGAAGAAACGTACCTTGTAAAGGGTTGCAGCACCGCGCGCCGACGGGTTGCGTTTGTCGATCTGGCGGGTGATGTAAACCTCGCCGTCCACTTCCACGACCGAACCCTTCTTCAACTCGCTTGCTTTTGGCATATCTTCATCCTGTGGTCAGTGTGCTTTCGAAGCGGTTCTGTTCGCGGTTCTTGCGGACCTTGCGCGGGTCCCAGATACAGCCGTTCATGGCGATCCAGACCCCCGGTTGCAGCGCCTGCAGCGCGCCGACCGCGCAACCGATATTGAATGCCGCATCGGAATCGCGAAACCGCGCGGGATTCAGGGCACCGGTCAGAACCATGGTTTTATCCGGGATATCCGCCAGCAGCAGGGCCGTTTTGACCATGCTGTCGGTGCCGTGCGTGATCAGGATGTGGCTTAGGTCACTGGCGGCAATTTCTGCCCGTATGGTATACCGGTCTGCATCGGTGATATGCAGGCTGTCCTTGCGCATCAGTTGCCTGACTTCGAACTCGAAACCCACCTGCATCTGCTGGAGTATCTGGCCGATCATGGGTTCGCCGATCTGGTAATCGCTCATGTCGTCGAAGTAGTTTTTGTCGATGGTGCCGCCGGTGGTCACTATTAGCAGTTTTTTCATTATCATGGTCCGACCGAATTTCTTGTTGCTGTCATGTAGCGACTGGTAGTATAGCCTGCAAGTCGTACTTTCAAGCCAGTCTTAAGGATAAGGA
>JBFZEL010000538.1:0-2740 GCA_041306925.1 Lysobacterales bacterium | reverse complement strand
GCCTTCAATAAGAATGTTGGGGTTAGGATCGTTGCTGGTTGCTGTGTTCACATCCACTGCATACAGGCAAACCGGAGCCGCAACATTGACCGAATAACTCCCAACGACAAGCGTCTGTGCTGCGGGATTGATAAAAATTGCGTCACTACTGATCACCTGCTCTATCGCCGCGTTGGCAGCGGCAATCGCTTCCTCGCGGTATTGCATGTTGCCGACGGCCTTGAGATTGGAACTGCTAAGCATGAATGCGCTGGTCACCACCAAGGTAATCAGCACCAGCATGATGAGCCCGACAACCAGGGAAACGCCGCGCTGCCTGCGCAATGGGGTCATGTGGTTCATGGCATCTCCCTGCGTCCGGACGGGTTGACCAGACGGACGGTTGTGGAAAAGACATGCCGCTTGAATCCGTCGTTTGCAGCAGCGATTTGAGGGGTCGCACCCAGTTGATATGTCTTGGTGTCGGTATATCCCGGTGTCGCTTCGAGATTACGTGCCAGCACATGAATCTTGACGGCCACCACGTTGGCGAGCTGACCCAGGTTGCAAGGTGCGCATGTCACATAGACATCGGCGCTGCCGTCTCCCGGATTCGTGTTGCTGATAGGCAGACCGTTTCTGCCCAAAGTGTCAATACCGTATTCGAAGCGCAGCGCTTCGATCCCCTCGATAAGCGGCTCAGGTGCCGTGTAGACGCCATTCACCAGTCGGACACGCATCAGGGTCGGAAGATTATTGCTGGTGGCAAGGTAATAGATGTTCGATATGATTTTTCGCCGTTCTGCCGGTGCAACGCAATTCTTGCCCTTGAGCGGAAAGGTGGCGGAATCGATCACAAACTCCGCCTCGGGCGGAGCCGCTGTGCGACACGCGGATATCTGAATGTGAGGTCCAATGTCTGCTCCCCCGTCGCAACCAGTGGCACCGAAGATGCAGTTGTTAGCCCGTTGAACAACGATCACATCGCTACTCGGTAGAACATTAGCGACATTGCATGCGCCAAGTGTGTTGCCGTCTGCAAAACCCTGGACAGGAATCGCGAGAAGATTTCTCTTGTAGGCATCATCCCATCCGGCAACGACACAAGGGTCGTGTACGGCCGTTGGCGTGGGCATAGCCGGTGCAGGGGGCTGTGTATAACCCAGCCGGCCCCAGAAACCTGCGTGGACCAGGTCATTCTGCAAAACCTGAATGGCGAATCGGCCGTTTTCGATCTGGCGGTTGGCCTTGGCCATTTCGGTGTTGGTGCGGGTAATGTTGAGGTAAAGAGCCAACAACGCCGCCACGATCAACATGCCCAATGTGATGGAGATCATCAACTCGATCAGCGACAAACCCTGCTGCGACCGTGACATGCGGGATGACAAATGGTTATTCATGACATTCAGTCCAGCGTGGCAATGCGAACGATAGTGGTGACGACGCGACGGCAGCGGTCAGCGGCACATCCAGTGTCAGCTGCATCGTAGCTTCCTTGCCCACATGCAACGGCAGGTGCTGGCGAAACCGGTGTCAAGCCCTGCCAGGCGACGGTAATGCGATAGGTGTCTCCACCCAGATCTTCAACACAACCACGCCCACCGAGCATGGCACCCACACTTCCCACAGCGGATGTCTCAGCTGCACCCTGCAAGGCATCACACCACTCGGCGACATCAGCCTCCTGTTGGGAATTCAGAGAATTTGGACAGGCCATGCCCGCGCCTAGTGGGGTTTTAAGTGGAGCCAATGCCGCGTAGGAAACGGCATTGGCGCGATTGCTGGTAATTCGGCTGGCCATGTCATTCAGCAGTATCAGGGCTTGAGCGCGCTGATAAGCTTCCATTTCGGAAGCCTGCAGACGCGATTGCAGGCCCGCCAGTCCCAGCAGCCCAATGGCCAGGATGACGATGGTAATCAACACCTCAAGCATCGAGGTGCCGCGCTGGAGATGAGCTGTTTTGGTCAACATGTTTACCATTTCGCTGCGTCACCGCCCCGGGTTTTAGCTCCCACGCTATTCAGAACCAAAGCGCCGTCGGAGGCCTGGGTGCCTGTCGGCGTAAAAGTGATCCTGAAGGTGGGGGGAGTTAAGGCATTGTTGACGGCGATGTCGTAGCCGTACTTTGTCGCAACATCGGTGGGCAATGCGTAGCCACTGCTCTCCAGCAGGGTCTTGTCGGCGTACGCACGGTTGGCGAAAAGAAACTGCTGCTGCCGGTTGGCAATGTCCATCATCTCGGTCTGGGCAGCAGCACGATGACCTCTGCGCACATATTCCTGATAGGAAGGTAGCGCGATGGTCGCCAGGATGGCGACGATCGCGACCGTGATCATCAGCTCGATGAGGGTCATACCCTTTTGTCCGACAGCCTTCATGTCTCTTCCCTTTTTCATGCATTGCATCCTAATCGCCGATCCCGCAAGTCGCCACGTCTGACCGATGACTGGCGCTTTTTGGCGAACGAGCGGACTTTTTGATGGCTCTTCCAACCCAAAACGCCGGCTCTCCGGGATTGCGTCATCAGCTTAATTACGGCGCCCGGCTCGAATTCTGAAGACAGCGCCGGGTGGCGTGGCGTCATGGCCAGCACGGGCAATCCCCCATAAAATTGCGCCATGCCAGAAACCAACGCACACATTCCCCTCGAAGGATTCGTCGCTTGAGCGCCGGCACCTTGATCGTCGGTGCCGGCGTTTCCGGACTGAGCGTTGCCCTGGCGCTGCTCAAGCGCGGCCACGCGGTCACCGTGCTGGAGCG
>JBFZEL010000537.1:0-6483 GCA_041306925.1 Lysobacterales bacterium | reverse complement strand
GAAGATGCTGACACTCACCAACTGCACATTTGACGGCCATGTGTACAACACCCTGCAGGTTATGCAGGAATGCCTGGCGATCAAGCCGGACCTGCTGTTCCTGTGGGACGAAGCCTGGTTCGGATTTGCACGGTTCTCACCGTTCCTGCGTCCGCGCACCGGCCTGGGCGCCGCCGCCGAACTCGAAGAATGGCGCGACAGCCCCGCGGCACTCGAGGCTTACGCGGCACAGGTCGCGGAGTTGGGCGAAGACCTCGATCCGGCAGACCCGCGCTTGCTGCAGCGTTCGCTGCTGCCCGATCCGCGCAAGATCCGCATCCGTGTCTACGAAACCGACTCGGTGCACAAGTCGATGTCGGCTTTACGCCAGGGTTCCATAGTGGCCGTGCGTGATGAAGACTACAGCAAACATGAGTCGGCATTTCACGAGGCCGTGTTCATTCATGCCTCGACCTCGCCCAACGCGCAGATCATCGCCTCGCTGGACGTGGCCCGGCGGCAGATGGAACTGGAAGGCTACGAACTGGTCATGCGCGCGACCGAAATCGCTTTGAGAATCCGCCGCGAAATCGGCGAACACCCGATCATTTCGAAGTATTTCGCGGTGCTCGGCGCCGATAAGATGATACCAGCCGACTATCGCAACAGCGGTTTCAAGGATTTTTTGGCAGCGGGCAGCACCTGGGTCACGGCTGTGAAGGCCATGTACGACGATGAGTTCTACCTCGACCCGACGCGCATGACCCTGGTCTGCGGCACGGCGGGTTTTGACGGCACCTCGTTCAAGAACCTGCTGGCGGACAAATACGACATCCAGCTCAACAAGACGTCACGCAACAGCGTGCTGTTGCAGAGCAACATCAACAACACGCGCAGCGACGTCGCCCTGCTGATCAAGGTGCTGCTGAAGATTTCCATGGAAATAGAGAACCGCCTGAAGGACGGCGGCGAAGCGGAGCAGGCCGCGTTTGCCGCGCGCGTCAATGGCCTGATGACGGATGTGCCCGACCTGCCGAACTTCAGCCGTTTCCACGACGGCTACCGGGAAGACCCGGGCAGCGTCACGCTGGAAGGCGACATGCGTTCGGCGTTCTTTGCCGCCTACGAGGAAGACGATTGCGAGTACCTGCCACTGATGGATGCACGCATCGACGAACGCCTGGCCAGGGGTCCGGAGATGGTGTCCGCCAATTTCGTTATCCCTTATCCGCCGGGCTTCCCGATCATGGTGCCGGGCCAGGTGATCGACGCCGCCACCATCGGTTTCATGCGCAAACTGGATGTGAAGGAAATCCATGGCTATAACGCCACGCGCGGTTTGAAACTGATCCGGCTGTCCGCCATTCCCGGCGCTGGCCAGGTCAAGGCCAAGAGCCCTGTAAAACCTCTGAAACGTAAGTAACCGGGAGCAGATCATGGGACAGGGTATTGAGTGGATCATCGAAATACTACGTGCAAATCCGGAGCTGGTCATTTTTCTGACCCTGGCCCTGGGCTACCTGGTGGGCAAGCTCAAGTTGGGCGGTTTCAGCCTGGGCGCGGTCACCGGCACGCTGCTGGTTGGCTTGCTGATCGGGCAGGTGGGTATCGAGATATCCCCGCAGGTCAAAGCAATTTTCTTCACCATGTTCCTGTTTGCCGTCGGCTACAGTGTCGGACCGCAGTTCGTGCGCGGTGTCGCCAGGGACGGCGCCCCACAGGCGATCTTCGCAGTCGTCATCTCGGTCCTGTGCCTGTTGTGCGTGTGGATTGCCGCCAGGCTTGCGGGCTACGACGCGGGTCTCGCAGCCGGCCTGCTGGCGGGCAGCCAGACGATCTCCGCCTCGATCGGGCTGGCCACCGATGCGATCAACAACTCCAGTGCGGACAACCCGTCGGCGATGCTCAACCAGATCCCCGTCGCCTATGCCGTTTCCTACATCTGGGGAACGATTGGCACGGGTGTCATCCTCGCGATGCTGGGTCCCAAACTGCTCAGGATCGACCTTGCGGAAGAGTGCAGAAAATACGAGGCCGAACTGTCCAGGGGAACGCCCGAAGGCGGCATGGGTTCCGCCTGGCAAAAATTCCAGTTCCGCGCCTACCAGATACTTCCGGACCGGCCAGCGGTCGGCAGGACCGTCGCGGAAATTGAACAGGCGCAATTCGAAGAGGGCACCAGGATGTTTATTGAGCGTATCCGGCGGGACGGTGTCATCATGGATTTTGACGCCTCCACCGTTCTCAAGGCCGGGGACGTCGTCGCCATTTCCGGTCGAACCGAATGGCTCGTCGCGCTGCAGGACCGCGCCCGGGAAGTGCCGGATTACGAATTGCTCAATATACCGGTTGAATCGGTAGACCTCGTTATCACGAGCAAGGCAATCAACGGCCGTACCCTGATCGACCTGGCCGGGGATGAGCATGTCCGGGGCGTATACCTGGAAAAAATTACCCGCGTAGCGACCAGTATTGACGTGCCCGTGCTGGCGCAGACAAAAGTCTACCGCGGTGACATCCTCAAGGTTTCGGGGAGAAAAACCCATATTGGAACCTTTGAGAAGGCCGTTGGTTATGCGGACCGGCCTACTGAAATGACCGATATGATCTGGGTCGGCTTGTTTATCGTCATTTTTGGCCTGATCGGCGCGGTTTCGTTCAATCTCGGCGGTGTGCCGCTCACCCTTTCGACCTCCGGCGGTGTGTTGATCGGCGGACTGATCCTGGGCTGGCTTCGTGGGGTCTATCCGACCTTTGGCCGCCTGCCGGCAGCCACGCAGTGGTTCATGAATTCCGTGGGCCTGAACGTGTTCATCGCCATCGTTGGGATTTCCGCCGGTCCGGGCTTTATCGACGGGCTGAAGTCGGCCGGGATCTCGTTGTTCCTGTGGGGTATCTTTGCCACCTCGGTGCCGATGCTGCTGGCGCCGTTGATCGGCAAATACATCTTCAAGTTCCACCCGGCCATCAACCTCGGCTGTTGCGGCGGCGCGCGCACCAGCACCGCTTCGGTGGCGATGGTGGGTGATGTCGCCCAGAGCAACATCCCGATGCTTGGTTATACGGTACCCTATGCCGTGAGTAACACCCTGCTGACCTTGTGGGGTATGGTGATCGTATTGCTGACTTTGTGATGACGGTGGCCGGGTGAAGAGCAGCTACCGCGTCGTCAGGCGCGGTAAAACCGCTGGCAATACATTTTGCAGGCGAGGTGCCGGGCGCCTGGTCGCGCAAGTTGCAAGTAGCAGGCCTCTATCCCCCTTTTGAGGGCGATGGGGGTGTGGTTTTTATGTAGAGGATCCAGACAGCCCTGTCAATGGTCAGCGGATGCAGTCACAAGCGACGGCATAGACCTGCAAAGCCGCCGCCGAAAAGAGGCAATTTTGCTCGATTTAACAGTGTTAGAATGACGGTTCTGCCAGTGCGTTGGAAGGTAACCTGGTAGCTTTAAATATTTCTTCAAACAGGAAAATGTAGATGAAAGCAAACGCACGAAAATTGCTGAGGAGCGCTGCAAACAGCCTTTCCCCACTGGCGCTTTGCGTTGTGCTCATGCTGGTGGCATCCAGCTCGGCGAGAGCCGACGAGACCGATGCCAGGCGATTGCTCAAGGCCATGTCCGACTACCTTGCAGCAACGGGCTCGATTTCGTTCCAGTACGATGCCGTCCTCGAGGTGGTGACCGATGAGGGGCAAAAGCTGGGCCTGGCGAGTTCGGGCGATGTTACCCTGCAAAGACCCGACAAGATCCACGCCGCGCGCCACGGCGGTTTTGCCGATGTCAGCATGTCCTTTGACGGTAAGACGATGACCATGGTCGGCCACAACCTGAACCTGTATACGCAGATTGAAGCGCCGGGCACACTCGATCAGCTGGTCGATGTCATGCGTAACCAGTACGGCAGACCCCTGCCTGCCGCAGATCTGTTGCTGAGCAACGCCTACGCTGCACTGATGCTCGACGTGGTCGACGTGAAGGACCTCGGCAGCGGCGTGGTCGGCGGTGTCGAATGCGACTCCCTGGCTTTTCGGGCCGAGGAAGTCGACTGGCAGATCTGGATCGCGCACGGCGAGCGCCCCTATCCGTGTCGCTATGTCATCACCTCCAGGCTCATCAGCAATGGACCCCAGTACAGTGTACAGATCAGTAACTGGAAGACCGGAGACGAGGTTGCAGTAACTGATTTCAGCTTCAAAAACCCGACCAATGCCGACAAGGTTGAACTGGAAGAACTCAAGGGTGCGGGAGATCTGCCAGGGCATTTTAATTTAGGAGAAGCCAAATGAATCTGTTGAAACGCTTGGGTATCATCGCGATAACCGGTGTCATCGTGATCTTCGGATCTGAAATTGGCGAGCAACTGGCAGTTCCGGGGGTTCACAGTGTGATCCCGGACGCCGCAGCCGTCGTGGGCCGGCCGTTGACGCCGGTGAGCGTGGCCGGCGTGGCGCGTCGCTCGGTAAGGCGTTGCGCGGCGGGTGTCTATAACTGTTAGCTGGGCGTATGCATGATTAAAACCCTCCGTCTCGATACCGTCGCCGGGCTTACCGCTGCGGCAGTCGTACTGCCCAAGGCCATGGCCTACGCATCGGTTGCGGGCTTGCCGGTGGAAGTTGGCCTGTACACCGCTTTTCTGCCCATGATCATTTATGCACTGCTGGGTACTTCAAGGGTGCTGAGTGTCAGTTCGACCACGACGATTGCGATCCTTACGGCCGCGCAGTTGGGCGCGGTCGTTCCCTCTGGCGATCCCGCGCAGATGGCGACGGCTGCCGCCACGCTTACGCTGATGACCGCTGCGATACTGGTGCTGGCGTCCGTATTGAGACTGGGTTTTGTCGCGAGCTTCATTTCAACCCCCGTGCTGACCGGCTTCAAGGCTGGAATCGGGCTCGTCATCGTTTTGGACCAGGCGCCAAAACTGCTGGGCCTGCATATTGACAAGACGGGGTTTTTCCGTGACCTGGGCTCGCTGGTCCGTCATCTTCCGGAAACATCATTGCTGACACTGCTGGTGGCCGTGGCGAGCCTGCTGATCCTGGCCGGTCTGAAACTCTTCTTTAAAAAACTACCGGCCCCGCTGATCGCCATCGCCGCGGCGATTGGCGCCTCGTGGTGGTTTGTCCTGCGGGATCACGGGGTCTCGACGGTCGGGTTCATTCCGGTTGGACTGCCCGGCCTGGTCATGCCGGACTGGTCGCTGATCATGGCACTGCTGCCCGGTTCGCTGGGCATCGCCTTGATGAGTTATACCGAGACCATCGCCGCCGGCAGGGCTTTCGCGGCCCAGGGCGATCCACGCATTCAACCCAACCGCGAATTGCTGGCGACAGGTCTGGCCAATGCGGGCGGAGCGTTTTTCGGCGCGATGCCTGCCGGCGGCGGCACTTCGCAAACCGCGGTGGTGCGGGCTGTCGGCGGACGTACGCAGGTGGCGTCAATGGTGACAGCCGCCACCGCCGTGGCGACGATGTTGCTATTGGCCCCCTTTTTGGGCCTGATGCCACACGCCACGCTCGCTGCAGTGGTTATATTCTACTCGGTGGGATTGATCAGTACCGCCGAGTTTGCGGCGATCCGCAAAGTGCGCACCATGGAATTCCGCTGGGCCGTGTTCGCGTGTCTTGGCGTATTGATTTGGGGCACGCTGCAGGGCATCGTCGTGGCGATCATCATTTCCCTGCTGGCGCTGGCCGCACAGCAGGTGCGTCCGCGTGTTTCCGTGATCGGACGCAAACGCGGGACCGATATTTTGCAGCCGGTGACGGGACAGGCGGATGATGAGACTTTTGACGGGCTTTTGATCATCCGCCCGGAAGGCCGGATTTTCTTCATCAACGCGCAGGAAACCGGTGAGAAGATGCGCGGGCTGGTTGAACAACACGCGCCACGTGTCGTGTTATTGGACATGAGCAGGGTGTTTGATATTGAATACTCGGCACTGCAGATGTTGATTGACCGCGAAAAGATCGCCGCCAGTGACAATTTCACCCTGTGGTTTGCAGGGTTTAACCCTGACGTATTGGCGGTGGTGCGCCGTTCTGGCTTTGCTGATCAACTGGGCGATGAGCGGCTTTTCCCGAATGCACGGGAGGCGATCAAGCGCTTCCAGGCGCCTCAATGATGTTGCTTTGGCATCGGAATAATTTCATGAAACGAAAACGCTTTTTCTCCAATTGTTTAACTTTTTCGCTGGTCGCATTCGTCAGCCTGGGTTTCATGACGACAGCGAATTCCGCAGGATGGGGGCAGACACCCGATCTGCCCAGGGGTAAGCAGACCGATCTGGGTCTCTACCTGACGGCTGCGGAAGCTTACAAAAAGTGGCTGAGCGCACCTGACAAGATCAAGGTTCTCGATGTCCGTACCCTCGAGGAGTATTTGCATGTCGGGCATGCGCCGATGGCCTGGAACATCCCGCTGATGTATCAGACCCATGAATGGGATGCCGATAAAGGCAATTTCAGACAGCAGCCGAATCCGGATTTCCTTGCCCAGGTGCG
>JBFZEL010000536.1:0-4003 GCA_041306925.1 Lysobacterales bacterium | reverse complement strand
AGCCGTTGATTTGTAAGGCAGTCGAAAATGCAACCATTCGACTGCCGCGTCCTGATAATGCCGGGATGGCATTAATCAGGGTTTCCTTAAATCAGGATCGACCGCTTTATTTACGCGCGCGTTTGAACTTGTCCCAAAAGGTTTTTCGAACCAGGTCGGTAAATTCACCGGAATCAAGATAGGTGCCATGTCCGTTAGGGCAGGACTCGTAGGTAATGTGAGGCTGCTCTTCGTCAAATTCCTGGAGCATCGTCGCTTTGCATTCAGGACAATGGTAGTCCTTTATTGCATTGGCCTTTTTACCTGCAGCCTTGTCGCCGCTGTCGATGATGTAATCTGCCATCCAGATATCATCACGGAGATTGCGTAATTCGTCCGGTTGAAACCAGAGACCGCCGCACTTGGTGCAACGATCGACTTCGATCTGGTTGTACCTTACCAGTTCCATTTCACCTGAGCATTTTGGGCACTGCATATTCATTCTACCTCTTGTTGCATATTGACCGGTGGCATCGACTAATGCCCGCTGCGTAGTCTCGCTATTGTAGGTGCAAAAGTCAAAGACGGTCAAACCAAAGCGCTGGGGCCGGACGATTATTCAATTTACGGTTGAATTTTCAACCTGAATAGCCGTTTCGTTGCCGGCAGGGGCGCTTTGCGGACTGACCGATTACGGCTCAGATTTCAAATGCCAGGATCAGTTTGCTGTCGGTAATTGCCTTGAATCTGAAATCCCTGCTGTCTACCAGGTCGCCCTCCGTCAGTGTTTCCCCGGTGCACAAGCCTTCACCAGAGATGACATAGATAACGCTCCTGCCGGACTGGCTGACACTATCACCGGCACTGATATGGGCGATGTCGATGGCGGTTCGGGCAGAAAAAATACTTTCCTTGTCAGGTGGGCCACCGTAAACCCTCGTGCGCGTACCGACTTGCGCGTGAAACATCTGGTATTTAGCTGACTCAGCCGAGGTTTCGGGAAGCATCCAGAGTTGTATCATCCGGTTTTTTGCAGCATCGGGGTTGATCTCATTGTGACTGAAGCCTTCATTGCCGGACCGTTGCACCTGTATATCATCGACATGTAAATCCTGTCCGTCTTCCAGTGAACCCGCATGCTTCAACCGGCCCTCCACCATGACCGAGATGACGTCAATATCGCGATGGGTATGCATCCTGGTTTCACCATAAGGTAAAAAACTTGCGTCGGCCAGGTAACAGAACCTGCCAATTCCGCTCGAAGTACCCGATTCGCGGTTTCTGTGGAAGATGCGGGGATTCATCACCATACGGGTTTCGCGCAAGCCGGCAAAGCCACCGCGGCGCAAATTATTCCGCTTTATGATTTTCAATGTTGACTCCCGTTTCGAGACCGGAGGATGGAATGTGGACAAGTTGGGCGCCTTCATTTAGGTGGTAAAAGTATAAACCAGACGAAAATTATGAAAATGATCAGGATCAAGCGACGCAATTTGTTTATCGCGCTGGGCCTCGCGGGGTAATCGCCGTTTTGTCACCACGGAGCATCGCTGTCCGGGCCGACAAACGCCTGAGGATACCATTCATTTGCGACAGCGGGATTATCGGTCCGCAATCGGGCACGCAGCCCCTGGCACGGACATCAGCACCACGCAGGCCGGTGACGGTAACGCGGTAGTGTGAGACACTGAATCATCATTCCGCTATTGAACGGTCGGCGACGGGAGAACTGCTTTGTTCAGAGCACTGCTCGGAAGGTTTGTGGTCATCCATGATGACCGTGAGCTGAAAGGGTTGCTGATAGCAACCGTTTACGGCTTTTTTATCATGTTTTCCTATTACATTTTGCGTGCGGTGAGGGATGAAATTTCTTCGGCCGACCGCGGCAATCTGCAGTACCTTTGGACGGTGGTTTTTTTCGTTATGCTGTTGGCGGTGCCGGCGTATTCCTGGCTGGCATCGAGATTTTCCCGTAGCGTTTTCGTGCCGCTTTCCAACCGGTTTTTCATCCTCTGCCTGGTTATGTTCTGGCTTTGCCTGGAGTTCCTGCCGACGCAGGCAAGATCCTGGATAGATCGTGTCTTCTATGTCTGGAGCAGCGTGTTTGCGCTGTTCGTGGTGACGGTTTTCTGGGGCTTCATGTCAGATTGTTTTGATAACAGCCAGGGTAAGCGTTTGTTCAGTTTTATAGCAGTCGGCAGTTCGTTGGGTGGTATGGCGGGCTCCGCCGTTACCGCGGTGCTGGCGGAAAGCGTGCCGGTTTTTTCGTTGTTGCTGCTGGCCTGTATTCCACTCGAGTTCGCTTGCTGGTGTGCGCGTGCCTTGCATAAACGCTTTCGCACCGGTTCGGTCACAACGCCGGGGGAGGCGGACAGGGTGATTGCAGGTAATGCGTGGAGTGGGATGCAGGCGGTATTTGCGTCACCTTACCTGATGGGTATCGCGGTCTTCATTGCGCTGATGACTTTTATATCCACCGTCCTGTATTTTCAACAGGCCAGCCTGGTGGCGGAGGCATACGCTGACAGGGGTGAGAGGACGGCGCTTTTTGCCAGGATTGACCTGGTTGTCAATGCACTTACCATATTGTTCCAGGTCTACCTGACCGCCCGTATCATCAAGTGGCTCGGTGTGGGCATGACGCTGGCCATTTTGCCCGCGCTGATGGCCGCAGGTTTCGTGTTGCTTGGGCTGTACCCGACCCTGACCGTCCTGTTGGTCATGCAGGTTATTTACCGCTCAGCAAGATATGGCATGACCAAGCCGGCCCGTGAAATTCTGTTCACAGTGTTGGGGAGGGAGGCAAAATACAAGTCCAAACCGTTCCTCGATGCCGCGGTTTACCGTGGCGGTGACCTGTTCAGTGGCTGGATTTACACTGGCATGATGGCGGTTGGTATGAGCGTCGGCGCGATTGCCCTGGCTGCGGCACCGGTGGCTGGAATGTGGGTGTTGCTGGCATTTAAACTTGGTGCAAAACATGAAATCCTGGCGAGTACGGAGAACAAAGCAACATGATCATTACAAGACGGCAATTACTCAGGATCAGTGGCGGTGCGGGTCTGATCGCAGCGGTCAGGCCCTGGCGGCCTCTGCTGGCGCATACGGGGGCCACGATCATGACGACCATACCGTCAAGCGGGGAACAGTTGCCGGCGGTGGGTATCGGCACACGTGATTTCCGTTCCGATACCAATGCGGAAGAAATGCAACGCTTCAAAGACACGCTGGCAACATTTTACGCGCACGGCGGACGCGTTATCGATACCTCGCCCAATTACGGTGATGCGGAAACGATAATCGGTAAATTATTGGCTGAGATCGGCATCCGTGACAAAGTGTTCATGGCGACCAAGGTGGACCGGGAGGATCAGCAACAGGGTGTCGAACGCATGAACCGTTCGTTAAAGTTGCTGGGCCGCGATAAGCTCGACCTGATGCAGGTACACAACCTGCGCGGCACCGAAGTGGAACTGGAAACCATGAAGGCCTGGAAGCAGGAAGGCCGCATCCGCTACCTGGGCGTCACCACGCACAACCCGGATCAATACGATGCAATGCAGGACGTGATGCGCCGCCACCCGCTGGATTTCATACAATTGAATTATTCCCTGGCGGATCGCGCTGCCGAAAAAAGCATATTGCCGCTGGCGAGGGATCGCGGCATCGCGGTGCTGGTCAACCTGCCGTTTGCCCGCGGCCAACTGTTCAGTGCGGTGGCAAACCTCCCGTTACCGGACTGGGCTGCCGAAATGGATGCGTTCAGTTGGGGCCAGGTTTTCCTCAAGTACCTGATATCTTACCCGGCGTCGATCCTGCCCATTCCCGGCACCACCAAGCCGCATCACGTCAGCGACAACCTCGGTGCGGCAAAGGGACGTCTGCCGGACGAGAAATTGAGACGGGAGATCGAGAATTACGTAATTCCATTGCTCTGATGGTTGCAGGGGATTATGGATTTTTACCGGAGTGTCTTAGCCAAGCCGTTTCCGACGGTGCGATGTGGTTATATGAACAAGAACCG
>JBFZEL010000535.1:0-3823 GCA_041306925.1 Lysobacterales bacterium | reverse complement strand
CCCTTGTGCTAAAGTTAGCTGTCGAGTGGTAATTTTTTACATTCTCGCAAACAGAGAATCGTTACTGACACACTGCAGCCATGACAACCAACGAACACACCAGCAGATCGCCCCAATGGCTGGCCCTGTGGTTCCCGCACCTCGCACTGGATCAGCTCAACCGGGGCCTAAACCGGGAGCACCAGTCCACTCCCCAAGCGGTCAGCGACATGCTGGGTGGCCGGCAATGCATCATTGACCTGAACACGGCGGCGGAACAGGCCGGTATCTGTATCGGCATGCCCGCCGGGGCTGCCGCAAGCATCATTGGATCGTTGCAGTTGTCGGTGCGCGATCAGCGCGCGGAGCACGCCGCCCTGAAATGCCTTGCCAGTTGGTGTTACCAATACAGCAGCCAGGTCTGCATTGATCCGCAACGCAACAGCCTGCTGCTTGAAGCTGGCGCCAGCCAGCGTTTGTTCGGTCCCGCGGAAACCCTGGCAGGCCGCATCCATTTGGGGCTCGAACAACTTGGCTACCGTGCAGCCTGCGGTATTGCACCGACACCGGAGGCCGCCCGCCTGGCCGCCTGGCACGGTCTGATTGTCCACACGCCCGGCAGCATACGCAAAAGCATCGGCGCACTCGGTCTCGACAGCCTCAACCTGAAAGCCACGGAAATCCAGGCCTTGCAAAAAATGGGGTTTCGCACCATCGCCGAGGTTCTGCGCCTGCCGCGCAAGGCGCTGGCAAGACGCATGGGACTGGCGGTCAGCGATTACCTGGACCGTTTGCTCGGTCACCGCCCCGACCCCTGTAAAACTTTCCGGCCACCGGACGGTTTCTCCGCCGGTATTGATTTACCGGATACGGAAAATACGCAGGGTCTGATTTTTCCGCTGAACCGGCTGGTACAGGAATTATGCGGGGTGCTGCGTGCCCACGACCGTGGCATACAGGTATTGCAGGTCCATCTGCAACTGGGCGAGGCCGCGGAAACCCTGCGCCTGACGCTGCAGCAGGCGACGCGTTCCGAGGACCACCTGATGCTGTTGTTGCGTGAGCGCCTGGAGCGCCTGCAACTGCCGCGCCCGGTGCGCCACATCCGTTTACAGGCGTCGCATTTCCTGCCTTGCGAAGCGCTCCAGGCCAGCCTGCTGAAAGATGCCGCCGGCAACTCTGCGGATATGGACAGTCATGTCATCGAACGTCTGCAGGCGCGACTGGGCGCGGAATCCGTCAAGGGTATCAAGGGTCTAGAGGACCATCGCCCCGAATACAGCTGGTCATTACGGGAACTGGATGAACCGGCGGCCTACACCACGCAGGCGGGCCGGCCGGTCTGGCTGTTGCCCCGGCCACAACCCTGCAGGATCGATGACTACCGCATACTGACTGGCCCGGAACGTATCGAGAGCGGCTGGTGGGACGGCAGGGACTGCCGCAGGGATTACTTCATCGTGCGCGATTCGAATGGCAGTACCCTGTGGGCTTTTCAGGAATACAAACCCAACCCCGGTTGGTATTTGCACGGCTTGTTCTCGTAATATACCCACCGGGATAAATCGGCAACGGGGCAAACACCATGAATGCTTTGGGCAAACTGTTCTTTAAGGGTCTGGCGGTCGTCATACCGGTCGCGCTGACGCTTGCCATTCTGCTGTGGATGGCGACGGGCGCGGAACGGATTATGGGCGCGGTGATAAAGTACACCCTGCCCGAAGGCTGGTATTTGCCAGGCATGGGGCTGGTAGCCGGACTCGCGCTGGTTGCGTTGATCGGACTGCTGTCGCATGTCCTGATTTTTCAAAAACTGTTCAACCTGGGCGAGACCATCTTCCACCGCCTGCCGCTGGTCAAGACCATTTACATTGCCATCAAGGACTTCATCGGTTACCTGAGCCCGGAATCAGACAAGGCGATGGGCAAGGTCGTGATGGTGCAACTGCCGGGTCAGTCATTCCAGTTGGTCGGCTTTGTCACGCGTGAGCAATTTGACGACCTGCCAGTTTCACCGGACGCCGAAGACCCGGTGGCCGTGTACATGCCCATGAGCTACCAGATCGGCGGTTATACCCTGTTCCTGCCGCGTCATTGCCTGACACCGCTGGACATACCTTTTGAACAGGCGATGCGCCTGGTCGTGACAGGTTGGGTGACAAAGCGGCGCGATGACAACAACACACCCAATGAAAAAGGCGACACGCATGCATAAGCAAATGCAGGCTTGCCACTGGCAGCAATGTCGACGCCTGGCATGTCGATTTCAGACTTCAGATCTCACGGCGTTCATTGCCAGCACCCCCAACAGGCCACGCAGGACGAGATCCGGCACGACCTGATCAAACAGACCCGAGCCGCCAAACAGGCTCGCAAATCCGCCGGTTGCGATGACGAACGGGCGCTCACCGTCGAATTCTTCCAATTGGATCCTGTGCATGATCTCGCGTAAAGCACCCAGGTTGCCGAAGTACAGGCCCGACTGGATACTCGACGCCGTGGTGCGCCCCAGGCAGACATCCATGCGGATGATTTCGACCGAACCAAGTTTCGAGGTGCCGCTCTCGAGTGCCTGCATCGACATCTTCAAGCCGGGCAGAATGACCCCGCCCCGGTAGGAGCGATCTTTACCAATGGCACATAATGTGGTCGCGGTTCCGAGGTCCACGATAATCAGGTTCCTGCCGGGAAACATCTCCACCCCGGCGATGGCATTGGCAATACGGTCAGCGCCGACTTCGAGCGGGTTTCTGTATTGAATTTTCAAGCCGGTCTTGACCCCGGCCTGCAGCAGAAAAGGCCGGATATTGAAGTATTTCTGGCAGGCTGCGGAAATCCCGTAGACCGCCTCGGGCACCACGCTGCACAGGGCGATTTCATTCACCTTACGCGGGTCAATGTCGTTTTCGCGCAAGACGCTGCGAAAAAACAAACCATACTCATCCGAGGATGCGGCGGGTTTGGAAGCTTTCCGGAAGGTCAGCAAAACACGGTCCGATTCGTACACGCCGCCGTATATATGGCTGTTGCCCACGTCCAAACACAATTTCATGCGACTGTCTCCAATAATCGATTGATGGTCCTGGCCAGTGCCCGGGCATCGTTGCAGGCAACGGGTGCCTGTGATGGTGTATGCAGCCAGAAGGGGTGTGCCAGGCTGCTGATATCCGTCAGATCATTATGCACCACGGCATCGACCTCAGAATCATCAAACTGTTTCTTGACCGCCGCATATCTCTGTTGCAAGTCTGCGGTAGCGGTCAGCTTGAAGCCGATCACGCGTATGTCAGGATTTTTTGACCAGGCCCTGATCCGGTCCAGCAGTTTTGGATTGGCTTTCAGTTTCAACAACAGGTCCGCTCCCGACGAAAGTTTACCAGTGCGGTTGTCGAGCGGATCGCCTGCCGGGGTCAGAACCGAGGCCACGCTGAAATCACTGACCGCGGCGGCATGAATGACCGCAGCATAATCATCTGCAGCGAGCAGCGACTGTAACTGGGTAGCCAGATCAGCAAAACTGTAAAACCGGGCGGTCGAACAGGGCAGTTTTGGCATTACCGCGTCCTCCGCGCCCAACCAGGTCACCCGGTGTCCGGCGCCGGTCAGTTCGTCCGCCAGGCTTGACGCCGTTCGGCCGCTGCTCAAATTGCCGATATAGCGCACGCTGTCTATGGATTCCCGTGTGCCGCCAGCGGTGACGAGGATGCGTTTACCCGGTTTTTTTTGATCAACAGCCAACAGCCAATCGACCATTTGCAGAATTTCGGCGGGCTCCAGCATGCGGCCTTCCCCAAGTTCACCACAGGCAAGCGCCCCACTGGCAACCGGTAGAACGTGTATGCCC
>JBFZEL010000534.1:0-3581 GCA_041306925.1 Lysobacterales bacterium | reverse complement strand
CATCTGTTTTCGAATACCCTGCCGTTGCTCATCAGCCTGTCGACCTTGCTTTACCTGTACCCGAGATCAGCCATGCGGGTCATTCCGTGCATCTGGTTGGGGTCGGGATTGCTGGCCTGGGTGATTGGTCGCGAAAGTCTCCATTTTGGCGCCAGCGGGCTTGTTTATGGAATGCTGGCTTATGTCTTTGTGGGCGGTATCTTGCGCATGGATATGCGCTCGGTAGCGGTCTCGGTAATGGTGTGGTTTCTGTATGGTTCGATGATCTGGGGCGTGCTGCCGATCCGTCCGGACATGTCCTGGGAACTCCACCTCAGCGGGGCCATACTGGGCGTTATCATGGCGATTGCCTACCGGCGTTGGGATGTGACACCTGTCAAGCGCTACAGTTGGGAGGATGATGACAGCGTACCTGAATGGTTCCCCTTGCAGGAGTCACCTGTGAATGTGTTGCAGCGGGAGGTGAAGGAGGCCGCAATGCCAGCCGAAAGCCTGCCGGCGTCTAAAGAGAACACTGAACGGTTGCCGGGATAAAAGCCTTTCTTGACCTGTAAGCGCTCTGCTCTTACGCTAATCATCTCCCCTGCAGAAAGAGACTGTTTTGAAAAAGGCCGGCATTGTAATCCTGTTTCTGATTGCCGCATTCGTAGTGACCGGCTTCCTGTTGCCCAAAGCGGTGCATATAGAGCGTTCAATCACTGTTGAGCGTCCGATCACCATGATGTTTGAACTGCTCAACGGTTACCAGTATTTCAACGAATGGTCGCCCTGGGCCAAGCGCGACCCGTCTGCAAAGTTTGAGGTTTCCGGCCCGGAAACCGGTGTTGGCGCAAGACTTAGCTGGGCGGGAGACCCGCACCTGGTGGGCAGCGGTTGGCAGGAGATCGTGGCCAGCAAACCCTATGAGCAAATTGACATCAAACTGGACTTTGACGCCCAGGGTCCGGCCGATACGGGATTCAAGCTGAAGGCTCTCGGTGAAGCGACCCGCATCACCTGGGTCTTTGATTCCGATCTGACCAAGGGCGTGAACCTGCTGGATTCTTTCCTGGCCCGCTATTTCGGACTCCTGTTTGACCGCTGGGTGGGCGGTGACTATGAGACGGGACTTGCCAATCTCAAGCAATTCGCCGAATCACTGCCCGTGTCCGATTTCAGTCAGCTTGAAATCACACAGGTCGACGTTGTGGCGCAGGACATCTTGTATGTCACCACGAACAGCAGCCAGGACCCGGCGGATATTGCCATCGCAATGGGGGCGGCGTATGCAGAGATCAGCGCATTCATGCAACAGGCGGGGATCAGCATGAACGGTCAGCCAATGGCTATTACGCGCGCCTGGGAAGAGGGTGGTTACCAGTTTGACGCGGCCATCCCGGTCGATGTCAGGCCGTTGGGACTGACCGGCAATATCCAATTCGGCCAGTCGCCTGCGGGGCCTGCGGTCAGGGCAGTGCACCACGGCGGTTTAGACGAGATGATGCCGACTTACGCCAAACTCGCCGCCTACATGTCAGCCCATGGCCTGCAACAGGGAAAGGTCTCATGGGAACACTATATTACCAATCCGGGCACGACCGAACCGGTGGACATGCTCACGCACGTTTATATCATGCTCGAGGAACCGGATATTTCCGGGCAGCCGCCAGAACCTCTGGAAACACCTGAGAATCAATAGATCACCAGCGTTCTGCGCAGTCGAAATCTTCTCCCCAGCGGTCGGGTTCGCCGGCAGTACTCAGATAGCGTTCAAATACCTGTCGTGATATCTCCTGCGCACCCATGCTCAACAGGTGCGGATTGCTCACCTGGCAGTCGAGCAGGGTGAACCCCCAGCGATGCAGTTGCCGGCACAACGCCACGAGCGCAATTTTGCTCGCGTCCACGAACCGGCTGAACATGGACTCGCCAAAAAATACCCGACCCAGCGCCAGGCCATAGATACCACCTGCCAGTTCGCCTTCAAAGTGGACTTCAACGGAATGTGCGATACCCATTTTGTGCAGCCTGATGTAGGCTGCCTGCATGTCCGCAGTGATCCAGGTGCCTTCAAAATCCCGCCTCGGCGCGGCGCAGGCTTCGATTACGCTGGCAAATGAACGGTCCGCGCTCAGCGAGAACCGACCCTGGTTGTAGCGTCGCCGTAAGCGGCGCGAAACATGCACGGCGCCGGGGAAAATTACGCAGCGTGGCACGGGTGACCACCACAGGATGGGCTGATCATCGGAATACCAGGGAAAGATTCCCTGCCGGTACGCATTGATCAGCCGGGCAGGGGACAGGTCTCCCCCAATTGCCAGCAGACCCTGCGGGTTATCCAGGGCGTGGCCCGCAGGCGGGAACGGTGATTCAGGATCCTCGGCAAGCAGCGCAATCACGTTTTGCTCGAATCGTTTCAGACAGCGGTGTCTTTCTGTTCTTCCAGCCAGCGGTCGGCGTCGAGTGCAGCCATGCATCCAAAACCGGCTGATGTGACCGCCTGCCGGTAGACATGATCCGTGACATCGCCCGCCGCAAAAACTCCCGGCACACTGGTCATGGTCGCGAAACCCTCGGTACCGCTCTTGATCGTGATGTATCCGTTTTTCATGTCCAGTTGGTCTTTGAACACCTCGGAATTGGGATTGTGACCGATGGCGATGAATACGCCATCCACTTCAATGTCGGTCAGATCAGCGGTTTTTACGTTTTTCAGTCGCAGGCCTGCTACGCCGGTCTTTCCACCGAGGACCTCCTCGACAACGTGGTTCCACATGAAGCGTACGTTGCCGTTACGTGCCTTTTCAAACAGCCTGTCCTGTAAAATCTTCTCACCCCTTAATTCGTCGCGACGGTGGACCACCACGACTTCCGATGCCAGGTTTGACAGGTAAAGCGCTTCCTCTACCGCCGTGTTGCCACCACCGACAACCGCGACTTTCCGTCCACGGTAAAAAAAACCATCACAGGTCGCACAGGCTGAGACACCCTGGCCCATGTACGCCTGTTCAGAAGCCAGTCCCAGGTATTTAGCGCTGGCGCCGGTCGCGATCACCAACGCGTCACAACTGTACTTGCCGGAATCGCCTTCCAGCAGGAATGGCCGTTGCTTAAGGTCGGCGCTGTGGATATGGTCAAATATGACTTCGGTCTCGAAGCGCTGTGCATGCGCCAGCATGCGTTGCATCAGTTCCGGTCCCTGTACGCCCTGCGCATCGCCCGGCCAGTTGTCAACTTCGGTTGTGGTGGTCAATTGACCACCCTGTTGAATACCGGTAATGACGGTGGGCTTGAGGTTGGCGCGGGCGGCGTAGATTGCGGCGGTGTAACCGGCGGGACCGGACCCCACGATTAACAGGCGGTGGTGTTTGATTTCGCTCATGTATAATTGCTCCGTGAAAAACAGACGCCCGATTGAGATGCCAGGTACCTGACCATGTTCGCTGGCAGGTTCTACCCTCACCAGTTTGAAGCTGCCGCAGCAGCATCAGATTTTGCATTTTAACTGATCGGAACTATATTCCCTATGCCTCTTCGCAGGATTAGTCCCACGTTTGGAAATGATTGTGGCATTATGGCTTGAAATGAATTCTCCACAAGGT
>JBFZEL010000533.1:0-7106 GCA_041306925.1 Lysobacterales bacterium | reverse complement strand
AACAACCACCTGCCCCGGCGTCCCCACCAGATCAAGCGAAACAGCAACAACCCCGGCTTATTTTTCAATACGGATACGGATATCGACCACCGTAATCGCGCGCATGCCGCCCATCAGCGGATTGATATCCATCTCCGCGATCTCGGGTGCGCTGGCCACCAGGGCGGAAACCCGCTGGATGATCTCGCTGAACAGGTCCTCGCTGACACCCTCCCTGCCCCTGATCCCGCGGAATACCTTGTAGGCTTTCAGGCGCCGGATCATGGTCAGCGCTTCGGTTTTAGAAACCGGGCTCAGACAGGAGGAAAAATCATTCAATACCTCGACGAAAATACCACCGAGCCCGCACAGCACGAGGTGACCGAAATTTGCCTCACGCTTGACGCCGATGAACAATTCGGTGCCGTCGATCATCGGCTGGATCAGCACGCCGCAGGCCTGGTCAATTTGCATCAGTTGCACGAAACGGCTGTGCATTTCAGCGCCGGACTTAATGTTCAGCAACACGCCGCCGACATCGGTCTTGTGCACCGGCCCAACCACCTTCATCACTGCCGGAAAGCCGATCTCGTGCTGGCTGGCGTCGATTTCCGCCGGGCTCGTCACAAGCCGCTCAAAGACCCGCGGGATACCTGCCGCGTCCAGCAAACCCTCGACCTGCGGCGGTGCCAGATAGCCGTCCGCGGACGCATCGACGATGGCCCGGATGCGGTTGTGGTCGAGCCCGAAATCCACCAGGTCTTCGGCCAGCGGCATAGAGGTCTTGTAGATTGCGACCAGCGCCCTGCCGAGTTCCACTTCGTCGGGAAAGTTGATGTGGCCTTTCGACAAAAAACCCTGTATCTCCCTCTGCGCGTTGATAACAGAAGGCAGGAGCGGGTAGATCGGCTTGCGGCAGGTTTTGAGTTTTTCACCGATAACGGCATAAACATTCGCAACGTCGAACAGACCGGGACTGCCAAACACCACCACCATGGCGTCCACCTGGTCGAACTTGTGTTCACAGTAATCGATGATGAGACCCAGCTGTTCCGCGGTGCCGGTCGCGAGGAAATCGATCGGGTTGGCCACCGAGGAACCGGGATGAAGACACGCCAGCAGTTTATCGGCGGTAGGTCCCGCGATGGCGGGAACCTTCAGACCGCCCAGCGTCAGCGCATCGGTCAGCATCACCGCCGAGCCACCGGCGTGCGTAATGACGGCGATGTTCTTTCCCCGCAGTTCACGGTAGTGAAATACCGACGCCACGCTCAGCAGTTCTTCGCGGCTGCTGCAGTAGACGATGCCGGCCTTCTTGAACAGCGCGCGGATCACCAGGTCCGAGGTCATCAGCGCGCCGGTATGCGAGGCGGCGGCCCTGCTGCCCGCGACGGTGCAGCCGGCCTTGATGGCGGCGATGCGTGCGCCTTTGCGCACCAGCGAGGACGCATGCCTGAGAAGTTTCTGTGGGTTTGTGACCGATTCGAGGTAGAGCAGCTTTATAGTGGAATCCCGCTCCGGGTCATGGGTCAGGTCCATGTATTCGAGGACCTCTTCGACACCGGTCTGGGCGCTGTTGCCAACCGAAAAAACATTGGAAAACCTGAGACCCGACGGTATACCGGCCTCGATCAGGAAAACTGCCGTCGCACCCGAACTCGAGACCAGGTCACAACCTTTTGGATCGTGCGGCGGGATCGGGGTGGTGAACACGCCGTGGTAATTGGCGTTCAGAAAGCCGATGCAATTGGGACCGATCAGGCAGCCGTTCACCGCGTTGACCGTTGCCACGATCTCCTGTTCGAGCCGCTTGCCCGCCTCGCCCGCCTCGGCAAAACCCGCCGACAGGATGATAAACGCGCGCGTGCCCTTGGTGTTGGCCAGGGTGCGCACGACCGCGGGGCACTGGGCTGCCGGAATGGAAATGATGGCCAGTTCGACACTGTCGATCTGCTCGACCGTCGCAACGCATGCGAGCCCCTGTACCTCGGTTTCCTTCTGGTTGACGACCAGCAGTCTGCCGGCAAAACCACCATCGATAATGTTCTTTAAAACCTTGCCGCCGGGTTTTTTGATATTGTCGGAACCACCAACCACAACAATGCTCTGGGGGTTTAGCAACGATTGATTTATCATGGCCTGAATTATGCTTGAAAACGGATGGAATTACCCTTGCCTACCCTCTATATCGCCAACAAAAACTATTCATCGTGGTCGCTGCGTCCCTGGGTCTTGATGCGCGCGCTTAACATCCCGTTCGAGGAAAAAATAGAACCCCTGCTGGCAGGTTCCAGTTGGGACAAGTACCGCACGTTCAGCCCCAACGGACTGGTCCCCTGTCTGCACGACGGCAAATTTGTCGTCTGGGAGTCCCTGGCGATCGTCGAGTACCTGGCCGAACACCACCCCGGCGTCTGGCCCCACGACGCTGAAGCCCGCGCCTGGGCGCGTTGCGCGGCAGCGGAAATGCACGCGGGTTTTGCCGCCCTGCGCAGCCAGTGTTCGATGAACTGCGGCGTGCGTGTCGTGCTCAATTCGATAAGCCCCGCACTGCAACGCAACCTCGATCGTCTGGATGAACTGTGGAACGAGGGTCTGAACCGTTTTGGCGGACCGTTCCTGGCCGGCAGGACCTTCACCGCGGCCGATGCTTTTTTTGCCCCCGTGGTGTTTCGCATCCAGACCTACAACCTGGTGCTGGGTGAGATCGCGATGGCCTATCAGCAACGCATGTTGAAGATCGAGGCGATGCGCGACTGGTACGCGGCGGCCATCAGCGAGACATGGCGTGAAGAGGATCATGACCGACAGGTATACAGTACCGGAAAACTGATCTCGGACCTGCGCGCACCTGCGGAAAGTTAAGGCTGTGGATCACGCCCGAACTTGCGCTCCTGCACATCGCGTTTTCGCCCGCTGAGTAGTCACCACTTGAAAATTGGTTGCCGGCATTGGCAGAAAGACCGTGACCGGTCAAGGCAGAAAGCGCGTATCATAAACATTGTTGAACTGTGAGGCCAACGTGACCGTCGCCCTGATCCACCTCGATGCCGATAGCAACCTGGGTTTGCAGGGGCAAATCCGTCAAAAGCTGGTTGAAGGCATTCTCAATGGCACTTTTCCCGCCGGCTCAAAACTGCCCTCCTCACGCAGTCTCGCCAAGCAACTTGGCGTGGCGCGCAATACGGTGGTGCTGGCCTATGAACAACTCATCGTGGAAAACTACCTGGAAAGCCAGCAGCGCAGTGGCATATTCGTCAGCCAGCACATCCTTGCAAACCGCGTTGGCTTCCTGGGAAAACCCGCCGAACAGACCGTCGGCGACCCGCGTTGGCGCGAACGCATCCGCATGGATATACGCAAGGAGAATCAGTTTCACTGGCCATCCAACTGGCAGCAATACTCCTATCCATTTATCGATGGCCACTTTGACTCGTCGCTGTATCCAGCCGCCCAATGGCGTGAGGCCACGCGGCACGCACTGGGCACGCGCATTATCGACCATGGGGAGGGTGATGAAGGTCATGCTGACCACCCGGGTCTGATCGAAGAAATCCGCACAAAAATGCTGCCGAGACGCGGAATCAATGCGGCCGCAGACGAAATCCTGATTACCCTGGGCGGGCAGAATGCACTTTACCTGCTGTCACGTTTACTGTTTGACCGCACCACACTGGTGGCCCTGGAAGAACCTGGAAACCCAAAGATGCGGCAATTGCTGAACCAGACCGGCGCCGGCATCATCAACAGCCCGGTTGACGAACACGGCCTGGTCATCAACAACCGCCTGAGTGAAGCGCAGTTGATCTATGTGACACCCAGCCACCAGATTCCGACCGCCGTGACGATGCCTAATCAACGTCGCAGGAGTTTGCTGCAACAGGCAAAGCAATATGATCAGTTGATCATCGAGGACGACCTGGAGCATGAAAACAACTACCTCGGCCAGCCACACCCCGCGCTGCGCGGCATGGATACGGACAACCGCGTCATCTACGTTTCCGCCTTACCCAAGGTTCTGTCTCCGGGTCTGCGCATCGGCTTTATCGTAGCGGCGCCCGAACTTATTCGCGAGGCCCGTCATTTGCGCCAAATGGTGATCGGGCGCCCCAGTATGCTGACGCAAAGCACCGCGGCATTTTTCCTGTCCCTGGGTCACTACGATGCCTTCATGGCACGTCTGCACAAGATCATGGGTGAGCGCTGGCAGGCCTTACGCCAGGCACTGAACCACTACCTCAGAGACATTGAAATCGAGTTGCCGACACAGGGCGGGACTTCGTTGTGGGTGCAATGCCCCGCTGGCATCAAGGTCAAAAAACTGGTCAGCGAGGCCGCCAAGCGTGGTATTTTGATCGAACCGGACAACCATTACTACAGCACGCGTAAACATCCGAGAAACTACTTCCGCCTTGGCGTCACCAGCATACCGAAGGAGAACATACGCGCAGGTGTCATTCAGCTTACCGGCCTGATCCGGGAGTTGTGTGCCGACCAGATCCAGTACCTGGACCCGCATGATCCAAACCTGCTTGACGCCGATAAACTGCATGAAATCATGAGCGGTGCAACCATCACGACACATACTTTTTTTGGCGACCCCTGCACCATCGAATTACACCAGGACGGCAGCATGTCCGGGCGCTCCGGGCACGCCGATGAAGACTGCGACAGCGGCAGGTGGTGGCTGGAAGGCGATGTCTGGTGCCGTCAGTGGAAGGACTGGGGGTACGGTGAAATCAGCAGGCTGCAAGTCACCCTCGATGCCAGCCGCATACGCTGGTGGCGGCCTGCCGGGTGCCTGGTCGATGAGGGTATCCTGCACACCACAAAGACCTCTCTGGACTCATAACCACCGTAAAACTGGTCCTATACGCCCCGCCCACCGGTCGTTAATCTTGCAATCCACGTCTTGCCAAATCAGGCGAGTGAAAAATAACGGAACCGGACATGAGCTATCTGTCTATCGCGGGATTGCAACTGGAGTTGGGTGTTGAAGACAACCTGTCCGGCATCGAGCGGGAAATCGATCTTGTCAAAAAGCGTTTTCCATGGATCCAGATGGTGGTGCTGCCCGAGTTATGCACCTATGGCGCCAACAGGGAAATGGCGGTGCAACTGCCGGGAGAGGTCGAAAACTGTTTCCGGCAAGCCGCCAAAAAGAATGGTATCTGGTTAATACCAGGCTCAATCTATGAGCGCCGTGATGAGCGGGTATTCAATACCGCACCGGTGATCAATCCCGCCGGCGATGTCGTGGTCCGTTACGCCAAGCAGTATCCGTTTTATCCTTATGAAAAGAATGTTGAGGGAAGTGATAATTTCGTCGTTTTTGAAATACCCGGTATCGGCAAAATCGGCCTGGTCATCTGTTACGACATATGGTTTCCGGAAATCATTCGTCAACTGACGTGGATGGGGGCCGAGGCGATCATCGCACCCACGCTGACCAACACCATCGACCGTGACGTTGAACTGGCAATCTCGCGCGCCCATGCCGCCACCAACCAGGTCTATTTTTTCGGCCTTAACAGCGCCGGCCGGCTCGGTTACGGTCAGTCAATTGTGGTCGGACCGGATGGCACCATCATTCACCAGGCCTCGGCAAGCCGCGACATTATCGCCGTGGAAATGGACTTCAGCCATGTGCGCCGGGTGCGCGAAAGAGGGCTGCACGGTCTCGGGCAGCCACTGAAAAGCTTCCGTGACGCCAACATCAGCTACCCGGTTTACCAGCCGGATGCCGGTCCCGGCGCCTACGCCGGACTGGGTGTGCTTGAAATGCCCCGCAGGAAAAAATGAAGCACTCAAGTGACTTTTTCAAAGATATTTTTAATGTGGCGCAGCTGCTTGCCAGCTATGCCGGGGACTGATCTAAACCATAAAATCGGAGCAAATCCATGATAGTCATAAAACAGATCAACAAAAAAGCGTTAACTATAGCCATAACTACGGCCATCATCGCATCCGCCCAGGCCAGCCTGGCGCTTGCACAGGATCAGGCCAATGAAATTGCAGCCGGTGAGGGTCTGGCCCTCGAAGAGGTTATCGTTACAGCGACCCGCCGGTCCCAGTCGTTGCAGGATATTCCTTTCAACATATCTGCCATCAGCGGCGATTACATCACGCAGGCCGGCATCGTCGATGCGACCGAACTGATGCGGGAAGTGCCGGGTGTGACGGTCCCTGACGGTGGCGCCCGGGCGGCCGAAACCAATGCCAGCGTGATGATCCGCGGTATCAACATCGACCCCAGCAGTACCGACAGGACCTACCTCTCGGCTCCCACGGTATCCGTTTATGTCGGCGATACACCAATGTATGCCAATTTCATGTTGCGGGATATCGAACGCGTTGAAGTGCTCAGAGGCCCCCAGGCGACCCTGTACGGGTCCGGTTCATTGGGTGGGACCGTACGTTACATCATGAACCGGCCGGACCCCGAAGCTTTTGTCGGCAGCGTTTACGGCGAACTGGGCACCACCGATGGCTCTGGCGGTTACAACTGGAACGCGGATGTCATGTTAAACATTCCGCTGACCGAAAACCTGGCTTTCCGGGTCAACGGCGGGCGACTGGATAATGACGGCGTTATTGATTACCCCAACGTCTACAAAACCGATGCCAGCGGCAATCCCATAGCGGCGGGCGGCGATATACTCAACGGTGACCCTGTTTACTACAACAAGAAAGATGCTGACACCGTCGAGGTCAACTATGCGCGTGCTTCCCTGGGCTGGACACCCAACGAAGACTTCAACGCACTGTTGAGTTTCCAGTGGCAGGAGGGCGAATATGGTGGACGCAGACAGGTTACCACTGCACCCAACGGCTACGGAGAACCCTATGCTGAATACGAGCACGGCGCGGTAGTTCTCGAGCCTGCCTCAAATCACGCAACGTTGTACGCCCTGGAGATGGATTACGATGTCGGCTTCGCCACGCTCAGCTCCAGCACGTCCTACTACGATCGTGGATTTGAGAGCACCAGTGATAACACCGGCTTTTACGCCGCACAGGAAATCGGCTGGGCGCCCGGCCATTCGTGGCTCTATTATTATGGCTACGGCGGTTTTCGCAGGCCCGCGATCCCGGCCTACCGCACAGCCAACGAAGACGCCTGGGTA
>JBFZEL010000532.1:0-10836 GCA_041306925.1 Lysobacterales bacterium | reverse complement strand
CGGCGGACAGTGTCCTGATGCCGACCCGGTCGGCTTCAATCTCGTTGTGCCGGGTAAAGTTGATCTGTGCCTGCGCCGCGACTGCCTGCGCCCCCATGACCGCTCCCTGGATCACCTCACCATTGCCGCCACTCGCCAGGATCAAACCCAGCATGGCCAACATGGCGAGCACATTCATCTCCTTGCCCTTTTCAAAGGCACGATACAGGTGCAGTTGGGTAATGTGGGCAATTTCATGTGACAGCACCCCGGCCACCTCATCCTGCGAATCGGCCAGCAGTATCAAGCCGCTGTAAAGCGCGATCACACCGCCTGGGGCAGCAAATGCATTGATGATGGGCTGGTTGAGCACCACGAAGGTAAATGCGGCTTCGGGCTGGTCGCTGTTGGCGGCCAGCTTATAACCCATATTCGAGAAGAATTCACTGATCAGCGGATCCTCATCCAGCAGTTCATAGGCCCGCATCTGGCGGAGCAGGCTCTCGGCATACTCGCGTTCTTCGCTTTTTGAAAGTATGTCGCTGGCGGAATTGCCGAGTTCGGGCAAATTGACACGACCCGTCTGCGCAACGCTCGACAGGCTGACTGCGACGATCACGGCCGCGAGCAGAAATTGTCTTAAAAAGCTGTGTTTTTGCTTGACCGGAATCATGCTTTCCCCGAGACTGAAGGTACCATTTTTATGACACTCTTAATACACATTTGTTCGTCCGAGTCTCTGCTCCGGCGCGCTTTCCCAATCCATAATGTCGTGCCTGATACATCGATTGATGATAGACCGCATGGGTGCCGGATGAAAGTCTAAACCGAATTGAACCAGACTGATATCAACGTAATATTCATGCATATAAAAATATACACCAAGGCTTACTGCGCCTACTGTCACGCGGCCAAAAGCCTGCTGATGAAAAGGGGCTTGGCATTTGAGGAAACGGACTTGTCGGGTAATTTCCCGGCCGAACAGGAAATGCGTGACCTGACCGGCCGAACCACGGTCCCCCAAATCCTGATCAACGGCATGCCCGTCGGCGGTTACACCGATCTGGTTGAATTGGACCGGGCAGGCAAGCTTGACGCTTTCCGGACCGCTTCCGGGGCCTGATTGGAAAAGTGTTGCATTACCGCAACTCGGCCCGTCGTCGACGCGCCTGAGCGGGTTTTTCCGCAAGCATTGACAGATCGGTCTGAACGATTTTTTATCATTTCAAAACAGGATGTTACCCTGTTTTTCTGGGTTTTTAATCGGCCAGGTTCTTTATTTGCCACCAGGCACCGCATGACATTGACTTATTGTTGTTTTCCTGCCATATTGCCACATAACTGCATATAGCCAAAAGTTGGGTTGAAACGTCAGGGATGAAACATCGTTTTTTGACAGTATTGTTACTGGTCACGGCACTGATTCCGGCGCTTTCTTTCGCCCGTGTAGCAGGTCTGCCGATGGCCGGTTTCAGTGCCGGCGGAACAGGCCTGACGTCATTTTATCTGTTGGGCTTCGAACTGGGCCCGTGGCAGAGTTACCTCGCCCGCGAGCTGACACCCGACTTCATGCTCGATCCAGAGGCCGAGCCATTGAATGTTTCGTGGATGGACGAACATTCCGTCATCGTGCTGCCGTTTTTTGCGAAACAACTCCTGGGTGAACCGGAAACACTACTCAAGCTCGAAGTCGACTGGCAGTATTCAGACGAACTGGCCATGAATGGTCTCGATTCGTTCATGAGTTACGGCACCCAGGGCCTTGAGCGCAGACTGGTGTCACCCGGTTTGCTGCATCGTTTGAATGATAACCAGGTTGTTGGTGTTTCAGCGGTGTTTGCCACACAGAGCTACGGCGTCTCACGTCTTGGCATGATGTCATATGACCAGTCAATTCCGGTGGCTTATCGCCAGAATTTGTATGATCCGTTCCAGGAAACCAGTTTCGGTGCCGGCGTCAGCCTGGCGCTGCGCAGTGAACTCACCAAGGGTGTAGCAATGGAAGCGGGCTTCCGTTCCCATATCAATATGAACGAGTTCTACAACCTGCACGGTGTCTATTCGCAACGCGCCGATCTGGATATACCGGCCCGCGCAAAGTTGGGTCTTGCACTCCAGGCCAGTGAACGTTCGTGGTTGAATGTATCGGTCGAAAGGGTGCTTTACAGCGAGATCGACGCCTTCGCAAGCCGCAACCTGCCGGGACGTTTGTTAGCCTTGCTGGGCGATTCAACCAGCCCGACCTTTTCGTGGGATGACCTGACCGTGTACTCGGTTGGCTGGGCCTGGGCGGACCATAAGAAAGGCAATTCCTGGTATATAGACTTCAGTTCCCGAATCCAACCCTCGCCGAGTTCGAGCATCCTGAGCCAGGCGATCAACAGTGACCTGGCGCAAAATGCGGTGACGATTGGTTACAGCCGACAAATGAGCATGCAAAGCCGTTTTAACGTCAATGCCGCTTACGCGCCGGTCGAGTACGCCTTTGGCGGCAACGTTCTGGGTGTTACTTCCGACACGTTAAGCCAGGAGTTTGAGCTCGAAGCATACTGGACCCTGGACTTCTGAGGTCTTCCAGGCGGTCGAACCGGCCGTAATCCCGCGCAATTTTGTCTTGTATAATCCCCCAGTCGCGTGAATTTGGACCTATGTAAATGAATCTGCTGACCTCTTGGTTTAGACGGACATTCGCCGATCCACAGGTCGTTATTCTCGGTCTTGTGCTGATAACCGGTATTGCGATCATAGCGGGCCTTGGGCGGATGTTGGCGCCTGTTTTCGCCAGCATCGTGATCGCCTATCTGCTGGAAGCGGTGGTCGTGCGCCTGCAGTTGCTGGGCTTGTCCCGGCTATTGTCCGTGGTATTGGTTTTCCTGATGTTTCTGGCCGGTCTGTTTTTCCTCTTTTTCGGCCTGGTGCCGATGCTGATTCGCCAGTTGACCCAACTGGTGCAACAACTCCCCAATTACATCACGCAGGGACAGGAACTCCTGGTGCAGTTGCCGCAGCGCTACCCGCACCTGATCTCAGAAAAGCAGATTCAGGCACTGATCAGTAACGCGGGCAACGAATTGGTGAATGCCGGTCAGCAGTTCGTGACCTGGTCATTGACATCGGTGGGCACCTTGGTGGGACTGGCAGTTTTGCTGGTACTGATCACCGTGCTGGTGTTTTTCCTGCTGAAGGACAAGACGCTACTGATCAACTGGTTCAAGGGTTATCTGCCGGTCGAACGTCACCTGGTCTCTTCGGTGTGGGCCGATGTTGAGAAGCAGATTGCCAATTACGTACGCGGCAAGGCAGGTGAGATCGTAATCGTCGGCGTGGTAAGCTTCGTGACCTTTGTTTCACTGGGTCTGGAGTATTCGGCCCTGCTCGCGACCATGGTCGGGTTTTCGGTACTGATTCCGTATATAGGTGCGGCACTTGCCACCTTCCCGATAGCCTTCGTCGCGTATTTTCAACTGGGCTGGGGCTGGGATTTTGCCAATATCATGATCGCCTACGCCATCATCCAGGCGCTGGACGGCAATGTACTCGTGCCCTTGCTGTTCTCCGAGACGCTCAACCTGCATCCGGTAGCCATCATCGTGGCGATCCTGGTTTTCGGCGGTCTGTGGGGGTTCTGGGGCATCTTCTTTGCAATCCCCCTGGCGACGGTGGTGCAGGCGGTATTGAAAGCCTGGCCACGGTTGACGAATGGCGGGCCAGTGAACGCAACCGGGACAGCGTCCGAAGATACGCAGGCGGACGCCACCTGACAACAGTCCGTGCCCAAGCCGGAGGCTGGATACCGGTGAAATGTTCCGGTTAAAGCGCTTCGGAAGCGAAATCAGCCAGACGTGAACGTTCACCCCGTTGCAGTGTGATATGTGCCGAATGTGACCAGCTTTTAAACCGGTCGACCGCAAAGGTCAATCCCGAGGTTGTCTCCGTCAGGTAGGGCGTATCGATTTGCCCGACGTTACCGAGGCAGATCATTTTTGTGCCCGGCCCGGCCCGTGTCACCAGTGCTTTCATCTGTTTTGGCGTGATGTTCTGGGCTTCGTCAATGATCACGAAGCGGTTCAGAAAGGTGCGGCCGCGCATAAAACTCATCGAGCGGATTTTGATCCGGTTGGCCAACAGGTCCTTGGTTGCCGCGCGGCCCCATTCACCACCTTCATCCGAGTGGGTCAGCACTTCGATGTTGTCGGTCAGGGCACCCATCCAGGGGGTCATTTTTTCCTCCTCCGTGCCAGGCAGGAAGCCGATTTCATCACCGATCGAAACCGTCGCTCTCGTCACGATAATTTCGTTGTACAGTTTTGAGTCCATCGTCTGCGCCAGGCCGGCAGCCAGGGTCAGCAGGGTTTTACCGGTCCCGGCAGTGCCCATCAGTGTGACGAAATCAATTTCGGGATCCACCAGCAGGTTCAGGGCGAAATTCTGTTCACGGTTGCGCGCCTGTATACCCCAAACGGTGTTTTTACCGGATTGGTAATCGGTGACCAGTTTGAGAACTGCAAACTCATCGCTGACTTCAACCACGATGGCCTCGATGCCATCACCGTCACCGATCACGATGCACTGGTTCGGAAACCACTCATCGTTTTCAACACGCTTGATTCGATAGTAGGTGGAGCCATTGCCGTTCCACGAATCAACCTGCGGGTAGCGGTCCCAGAACGACTCATCTTCTATCCGCATCCCCTTGTAAAGCAGATCGACGTCATCCAGTGCCCGGTCGTTGTAATAATCCTCCGCCGGCAGGTTCAGAATGGCGGCCTTTATGCGCAGGTTGATGTCCTTGGATACCAGCACAATTTCGCGGTTTTTTTCACTTTGCTGCAGAGACAGGGCGGTGCTGAGAATTTCGTTGTCGGCGAATGAACCCTCGCGCAGAAGACTGGGATGGGTGGTGGCAGGGCGGGTTTGAAAAAACAGACGTCCGCGTGCGGCAGGCAACTCGAGACCATGCGGGATCAGCAATTCAAGACCGTTCTCCAGCTTTGACGCGTGCTGTGAGTTCATCATGTCGCCGATGAAGCGGCTTACCTGGCGGACGTTTCTTGAAACTTCGGTCAGACCCTTTTTGGCTGCATCGAGTTCTTCCAGGACCATCATCGGCAGGAAGACATCATGTTCCTCAAAGCGGAACAGGGATGTTGGATCGTGCATCAGGACATTGGTATCGAGGATATACAGGCGTTTATTTTTTCCCACTGGGATTGGTTTTCCTTGTGCTGTTAAATGACCAGGTCAGGTGGATTGATGGATTTATACTTCGGTCTTGACGGCTTCGAGCACGGCTTCGGCATGACCGGGTACACGCACCTTGCGCCATTCTTTTCTCAGGACACCTTCAGAATCAAGTAAAAAAGTGCTGCGCTCTATACCCATGTAAGTCCGCCCATACAATTTTTTTTCATGGATGACAGCAAATTGTTTGCACAGCAGTTCGTCGCTGTCGGATAGCAAATGGAATGGAAACCGGTATTTGTTTCTGAAGTTTTCGTGGGCCTTGACCGAATCCCTCGAGACTCCGAGTATTTCCGCGCCGGCTTTGGTAAACTGCGGATAGAGGTCACGAAAATCCTCGCCTTCGCGGGTGCATCCGGACGTATCGTCCTTGGGATAAAAGTAGATGACGAGATTGCGGCCTTTGAAGTCGCTGAGTGACAGGTGTTGAGCGCCGGTGGCGGGAAGGGTGAAATTTTCTACGCGCTTACCTACGCTGACCATAAACGCTCCCAATGCGTGCAAATTCCCTGCAAGTAACGGGCAGGATACAGAGCCTGATCATTGACTCCTGCTGGCAGGATACTTGTCAGCAAACTGGTCCGCAAGTACTATTGCGCCAAGCTCGGCAAGCGCGGCTTGGCACATGGCAGGAATTGGTGGACAACGGTTGAATTTGATGACATGCCGCGCCATTTACAGACATACTGAACCTCATACAAACGGGCTGACCTGAAATGACCGGAATTAAACAAACATGATGATTTCCCTGTGCCGGGCTGCAATGCTGTTGGTCTTGATTGCGGTCCTTTCTGGATGTAGTTCATTTGGCAATGAAGAACCGGAGTACCTTGCAAGCGTAGAGGTAGCGCCTTTAAAAATCCCTCCGGGCATGGACAATCCCACCGGGCCATCACCCATGCTCATCACTGTGCCGGAAATGAGAATGCCGGCAGGCGACGAATTGGGGCCTGGACCGCCGCGCGTGGTGAGTACCGCTGGCAAACAGGACGCGAACGCATATCTCGCATGGTCCCCGCAGGGTGCCTTCCTGCTGGTCAAAGACACCCCGGAAAGCGTTGCCAGGAGACTGCGCTCCGTGATTGAAAACTCAGGAATGCAAATACTGCAAGCGGATGAATCGGGTGCGCACAAGTTTCATTACACCCAGCCGCAACCGGCTGATGAAGAAGGTTTTTTTTCGCGCATGGCATTCTGGCGTTCAAGACCTGAATACATCGATTTTTCGGGCACTTTCATGACCAGTCTCAAGCCCGACGGGCAAAATACACGTGTATATCTGCTGTTTGGCAACGGCGAAGCCGTCGACACGCAAGGTACCGAGCACATACTGGGTATCTTCATGGACCGCATGGGCTAGCCAAGCCTGTCCGGGCACTGTTGCAACGCCCGGACAATTGCGGTTTCTTCCATTAACTATTGGGGCGTTAACCGTTGCGGGGATCAGCGCTCGAGCAGTTTCAGCTTATCCGGTTTGCCATCCCACAGGGCAGCGTCCTCCGGTGGTTTCCTGGCTTCGGTGATAACTGGCCAGATGCGCGAGAGTTCGGCGTTGAGTGCGATAAAATGCTGCTGGCCTTCCGGCAGGTCGTCCTCGGGGTAGATGGCTTCGGCCGGGCATTCCGGTTCGCACAAGGTGCAGTCAATACACTCCTCGGGGTCAATGGTCAGGAAATTTGGTCCTTCGTGGAAACAGTCGACAGGACAGACTTCAACACAGTCCATATATTTACACTTGATGCAGTTTTCAGTAACAACGAAAGTCATTGCGCCTGTTTTCCTTTATTTGGCGGTCGGTAACCGGGTATGTTGGAAACCCCGCCCATGGTGGCGGGTAAAATCAAAGGATACTAAATTTCCGCAGTTCGTCACACATGTTTCGTTGCTTCCGTTACAATTCGAATCCTGAATCAACCGGTAACGGGTCACGGCGGAACCGGGTTTGAAAATTGCGAAATTGAACCTTTGGCGCAATGTTGATAAGGTTGCCGAAGTTTGGGCTTTCCGGCTTCAATAAGGGCCAGTCAGGTGTTGAGGGTTTGCGCTGCTGGCAACTGGAATGATTTTGATATCAGGATATTCAAAATGTTAAAACGAATTGCATTGATCGCGCTGCTGCTTGTCGCCAGTGTTTCTGTTTTCGCGCAATACGACCACCCGAGGAAAGAGCGGCGGACGGATTCGCGTGAGGGACGCTGGGAAGGCAGCGTTATCCTGGCGTACCAGAACGGGCTTAAACAGAGCAATGAAGGTGGATCGGAAATAGACGTCGACAGCACAGTAGGCTGGGGCATCAGTTTCGCCTGGAACTGGACTGATAAAGTGAACCTGTCATACCGGTTTCTATCGACCAGTCCGGACTATACCGCAGTGGTTGTGCCCGAAGGCGCGAACGCAGTACCCCAGACCATCAACCACAGCATGACGAAGTCTACACACCAGTTCAATGTGACTTACAACTTCAGAAGCAAGCCATTCACGCCCTTCGTCGTCGCCGGTATCGGTTACACCAAGCTTGACTCCAATGTGCCGAGCGCGCCGCCAGCGGCCCAGTGCTGGTGGGACCCCTGGTGGGGATACATTTGTATTTCTGACTGGAAAACTTACGATACATCCGAATTTTCCTATAACCTTGGCGCCGGCCTGCGCTGGGAAATCAACAAGTTTGTTTTCACCAAGGCCACGTATTCCCGGGAATTCCTCGACGTGAAAAGTGGTTCCATTGATCTTGACCTGGCGATATTGGAACTGGGATTGATGTTCTGAAATGTTTTCGAAAGCCACGTTCTACCCGCGCAAAAGTGCTGCACTGATACTGCTGCTCCTGATCGCCGGCCCGCTCTCCATGCTGGCTGCCGAGGCTGTAATTCCGGCAGCTGACAATCTCGCCAAAACCGGCCAGACGGCACGCCAGCTGGGTGTTCCCACCGTCGTTTTTGTGTCACGTGCGGCCTGTCCGTATTGCCGGACCCTGCGCGACCAGATTTTGTTGCCGATGCAGCACGCCAACAAGTTTGTGGACCGGATGATACTGGTGGAAATAAGCCTTGAACGGGTTGAGCCGTTGACCGGGTTTGACAACAAGCAGATAGCGGCGCAGGAGTTTGCTGACCATTACCAGGCGGGGATTACGCCGACGCTGCTGTTTCTCGATCCCGAAGGCCGTGAGATCGGCAGGCGGCTTGTGGGAATCTCCAACCTGGAACTCTACGGTCATTACCTGCAGGAATCGATCGATGAGGCGTTGCTGGCGATCCGCTCCGGGTTGCCGGAAGGCTGAAATCTGTCGTCAGGAGGGGATAGAACCCCGGGCCGAACGGCCCGGGGCAACGCATCAGGATTTAACGCCAGCCGTAGCTGAGTTCGACTTCCCACTGATCCATGTCAAATGAAATGTCCTGGGAAGGATCCAGCGGGTTAGGGCCGGTCACTTTCTTGTTGAATCCCCACATGAACGACATGTTGACCTCATCGCCCGAAGCCAGGTCACGCGTAAAGCCAAAGGTCAGATGATCTTCAATGACGCCCGGTGCGAGGATATTGAAAATCATTTCAGACTCGGGAATGGGCTGTTTGCCGTGGCTGAAGCCGGCGCGCCAGGTCCAGTCTTGCCCCGCGCTCCATTGTCCGCCAATCCTGTAGACGTTCATGTCATCCCAGCCAAAACCCGGGCCTTTATTACCACCGAGGCAATATGAAACGTCGGTGGCCATGGGGTTTGCCGTCGGGCACATAAACAGGTTTGCAAACGGATTACCGACCGAGTCCACGTCGCTGTACCAGATCTTTTCAACATCAAAGCTCAAAGCGAAGTTTTCCTGCGGACGGAATGTCAGTCCCCATTTCAGATCGGCGGGGATATCCATATCACCGCCTTCCGCAAAAAGGTCTGAGTAATCCTTGAATTCGCCCATATTGATTTTGAATTGATAGCTGGCTGCGAAGGCGACGCTCTCGGTCCAGTCCCATTTAAGACCTAACTTGGCGCCCAGGCCGTAGGCCTGGTCATGGCCGTTGTTGGTCAGACTGTCGGGGAAAACGGTGCCACCGCTTGCGGCGAATGTCTCTGTATAGCCGGCAAATGCACTCAAACCCCGGGCAGAAAATAACGCCATCACACCGACCAGCGAACCGCCCCACGTGATTTTCTCAGTGGCGCTGAACGCATAGGCAACCTCAAGATAGGCCTGCATCAGGTCTACGCCTGCTCCACCATTGCCACCCGCAATGCCGCCGCCATAGGTTCCCGGTAAAGTCATTACCGGCGCCGGCCCGGGTCCGTCCGGATCGAAAGTGGCCGTGCCGCCCCGCCAGGTGGTGTTCATCCCGCCTTTGCCATAAAAGGATGCGGCCCAGGCGCTGCGATCGTTGATCGCCCAGCTACCGGCCATGTGGGGTACGTAAAAGTAATTGTTGTCACTGTCGATCTTGTTGGGTCCGATCGTGAAAGTACCGCCCTGGCCGTTGTACAGGCTGTCGGTCGTTTCGTATTGACGCGACGGGCTGAAAACGGCGATACCGAGGTCGTATTTGCCGGCAGCGGCAAGCGCCGTGGCCGGATTACTGGCGACTGAAATCGCGTCATCCAGCAGAGCGAGGCCGGCACCTGCCATAGCTTTGTTCTTGGTGCCGATACCGTGCATGAAATAACCATTGGTTGCCCACAGCGGGGTCGTGAGGAGTAACGTTACTATGGCCGTTGCCAGCCGGGTTTTTTGCAAGTTTCTTTGCCGAGCGTGTTGTTTGAGCTGCATTTCAGCGCTCCTTTGTGAGTCGAGGTAAGGTGTATGTTGAGGCTTGGACACAAGTTTTTTTAAATTACCATTCCTTAATGTAAGCGGGATCACTATAAGTGTTTTCAATTACAAATCAAACCACTTTGGCCGTGTTTATGGCTGTTTTGTGATCTGAGTCAGATATTCCGGACAAATCAATTCAGCGGGCACAGCCGTCGGCTTCACAAAACAGTTCGTAGAGCACTTCAACGATTCTTGAAGCCTCCCCGCTTTTCAACGAATAGTATATCGTCTGCGCTTCCCTGCGTGTATCGACGAGTCCTTCCCTTCGCATTCTGGAGAGGTGTTGGGACAGCGGAGACTGTGGAATTTGCAGTAAATCGGCTATTTGGCCAACCGATTTTTCACTTTCTGCCAGGTGGCAAAGAATCATCAGACGGTCCTTGTGACCAAGTGTTTTCATGAGGGCGCTGGCGCGTGAGGCTGACTGGGTCATCTGCTTCAGATCCATTCCTGCATTTTGTTTCATAAGTCCGATTTCCTTTTCAGTTTCCACACAAGCTGGATAAAACCCGGAATCAAATATCTACGCAAATCAGATCATCTGCGCAGATCACTGGCCGGTGGGAGCGGGTGCGGATTTGCTTCAGGTTTTCATCCCCGCGTTCCAGGCTGTGCGCCATTAAATGGCTTAAAACCAGTATTCCCGCATTTGTTGCGGCCGCTATCTTACCAATAACACTGGGTGGTGCGTGCAAATTCCTGCCCACCCCGCTGACATGTTCGGGCACTACGCTGTAAAACAAGTCCTGGAGTTTCATAAAATTTAAGTGGCGGTTAACTTTATCCCGTTTATCATGTGAATTTTATTCAGAGTTGT
>JBFZEL010000531.1:0-8280 GCA_041306925.1 Lysobacterales bacterium | reverse complement strand
GGGAATTCGGGTAGAGGTAGATCTTTTCGTAATCGATATCGCCCAGCCGGTTCAGGGTTTTTTCGCTGACGCCGGTCCAGGCCACGGCTGCGCCAAAGAGTCCTACGATAGCGGTGCCTTGGGTGCCCCGGAACCGTGAATCACGCCCGGCGATCACATCGGCAGCAATCCGGCCCTGGCGGTTAGCGGGCCCTGCGAGGGCGATCAAGCTCCACTCGCCGGTGACGAAATCTTTGACTTCGACCGCATCACCGACGGCGAAGATGTCGGGATCGCTGGTGCGCATCTGTTCATCGACGCGGATCCCGCCGCGTTCACCGAGCGCCAGTCCGGCTATTTTCGCCAGTGTGGTATCGGGGCGCACGCCGAGCGCGAGGATCACGACATCAGCCGGATAGGTCGCGCCGGATTGGGTTTGTACCTCGATGGCGCCGTTGTCGGCCTGTTTGAAGCCGGCCACGCCGTCGGCGAGTGCCAGATGCACACCATGCTTCTTCAAGTGGGCTTCAACAACCTGGGCATGTTCTTTATCGATGGGCGGCAGTACCTGATCGAGCATTTCCACCAGGGTGACGTCAAAGCCTCGATGCACCAGGTTTTCCACCATTTCCAGGCCGATGAACCCGCCTCCGATCACGACGGCTCGGGGTTTTGGCCTGAGGGTCTGGAAGCCGGAATAGCGGTAGATGCCGGCCAGGAAGGGGTTGCCTTTTTCAATCCACTCACAGATTTCCCGGGCATCCGGTACCGTCCTGACGTGAAAAATGCCGGGCAGATCGATGCCCGGCAAGGGCGGACGGACCGATATGGCGCCGGGTGATAGCACCAGTTTGTCGTAGCTATGCGTGCTAATCTCGCCTGTGCCGACATCACGCAGCTTGACGGTTTTTTCCTCCGGCGTAATCTCAATCGCCTCACAGCGGGTGCGCACGTCGATGGCAAATTGGGACCGGAAGGTCTCCTCATTGGCCACCAAGAGGCTCGCTTCTTTTTCGATGACGCCGCCCACATGGTAAGGTAATCCGCAGTTCGCGTATGATACATACGGCCCGCGCTCCACCATCAGGATTTCAGCATTTTCATCCAACCGGCGTAAACGCGCCGCACACGAGGCCCCGCCGGCCACTCCACCCACGATGATCACTTTCATTGTATTTTCTCCGCTGTTAATTCAGGTTTATTGCGTCAGACGCATTCGGTTTTTACTGCTTACTCCCTCTCCCTCCGGGTTGGAGTGAGGGATATAATAATCAAGTTATTTCATGCACGTTCCTTAAGTCATTGGCGCAGCCCCTGACCTGCTCGGCAAATCCGAGTCCACAGGCTTGGCTGATGAAACGGAATTCGCAGGATGGTGGTTCACTGGATAGCTCCATCAAGGCAGCTAGCTGGCTGAAATGCCGGGAGGCAATCATGCGGCGTAGCGCCGTTTCCGACTCCCAAATTTCTTCGTAACAAATGTAGCGTGACCCAGTTGCGGTCTTGTACACCTCGACAGCAATACAACCCGTCTCTACGCGCGCGCATTTGGCAAGCGCTTGCAATGCGGCGATCAGGGTTCGGGTTTTGTTGGGCGGTGCCTTAAGCACGAGGTGTAGTTCGATCATGATCAAATAACAGCAAAAACTATGCCATTTTCAATATACAGAAGATCGGATAGGAAAAGCTTTTAAATAACAAGTCGTTAAAATTAGACCAGCGGAAAGCTATGCGATGTGAACCTGTGGTAGGCACACGAAATATCGTGGTTTCCACGATATAAACCGTTATAAAGAAGCTGGGCGCATGACAGACACGCGGTCCGTCGAAGGCAACACTCCCCAGGTCACTATCGCTGCTAAAATTAGGATGGGTCCAGTAATCCGCTTCCGCGAAAAATTCTGGCACGCTTGTGATCAAGATACGTCAAGCTGCTTCTTCTCGCCTACCGTTGCCTCCAATGCCTGGTACCGTTCGATAGCCGCACGCGTGTTGAACAACATGCGCTCGCGGCCAAGCCGGTCGGCCAGCCCAGCATGGCGCACGACTTCAAGCACACCGGGGTTCAGCCCCACCAGCCACAGCGTAGCGCCGCCTTCGGTCGCACGCTTTTCGCGCTCCATCAGCATCTGCAACGCCGAGAATTCAATATCCGGTACCCGACTCATGTCCAGCGCAAGCACCCGCGGCTTGTACTCTACGATCAATGCGCCGATCTGCTCGGCTACATACTGTGCGTTGACAAAGAAGATGCGTCCCTCCGGACGCACGATCAACAGACCATCGAAAGTTTCGTCGTCAGGGTGTTCAGGCGACAGTGGTCGCAGTACGTCTTTGCCGCGCTTACGGCCAATAACATACACGCAGGGGTGGGCGGCCTGGCTGGCCAGCCCAATCAGCGATACGATGATCGCCACCACGATACCTTGCAGCGTACCAAATATCAGCACACCGAAACAGGCCACGATAGCCCAGTAAAACTCCATCGTGCGCACCTTCCTGATGGCAAGGAACTCCGCCGGCTGGATTAGCCCGGCTGAGTAGACGATGACCACCGCCGCGAGCGTGGCGTATGGCAGCAAGCCCAGCAATGGCGCGAGCAGCAGCATGATCGCCGCTGCGGTACTCGCGGTCACCAGCGACGCTTTCTGCGACCTGCCTCCGGCAGCTCGCACGACCGCAGTCTGCGTAGTACCTCCACCCGCAGGCATTGCACCGAAAAGGGCGCCACCCAGATTGGCCGCGCCTATGGCGATCAGTTCACGGTTTGCATTGATTGGAGGCTCTGCGCTGCCGGCAAAGGCACGCCCCGCCGCGATTGACTCTGTGAAACTCATCAGAGCGATTCCGAGCGCGCCTGGCAGCAACTGTTCGATCAGCGCAAGGTTCGGGATCGTCACTGACGGGAATCCTTGCGGAATCAGGCCTACTGTCGAGACACCCTGTGCATGCAGGCCGAAGAACCACGACGCGGCGATGCTGCTGCCAACTGCAACCAGAGGCGCCGGAGAATGCGGCCACAGACGTTCCATGCCGATCAGAACGAACAGCGTCGTAGCGGCCACCGCCAGCGTGATTAGCGAGGTCTGGGGAAGATGATGTATGACACTGAACAAATCGCGGAAAAAGCCTTGTTTGGTAATGTGGAAACCCATGAGTTTCGGCAACTGGTCCAGCACGATCACGAGACCGATCCCCGACTTGAAACCGGTCAGGACAGGTGTGGAAATGAAGTTGGCGACGAACCCGAGCCTTAGCAGTGAAGCCAGTATCAGCAATACGCCCACCAGGGCGGTCAGGGTGGCAACGGCGGTGATCAATTTCCCCGGATCGCTGTCCGGAACCGCCAGACCGAGTTGCGTACCGGCCAGGATAGCCAGGGTAGTGGTGGTGCTAACGCTGAGTAATCTCGATGAGCCAAGCAGGGCGTAAATAATCATCGGGATAAAAGCGGTATAGAGGCCTACTTCAACGGGCAAACCAGCTACAGTCGCGTATGCCATTGCCTTGGGCAGCACCACCGCTGCGGCGGTGAGACCGGCGACCACGTCGAAACGTAACACTCCTGTGCTGAACTGGATTGCCTCTGGGTCTATCGGATGTTGGTTCATGCTGTTTGTCCCCAGTTACTACGTAAAATTAAATGGCAGCCGCTTTTGTTGTTTATCTACAATTTTTTGAACAATCATAAATCATGACCGCATGAAGTATATTACTCCCCTATCGGAGCATCGCCCCAGTATTCCACGCGGTCCCTCATTTCTTTCTGGATGTCCTTCGGGACGATATCGCGGCCTATTTCGCGCTGCCGGGTCTCCCAACCGCCCCCGAGCGAGCGGTAAACCCCGACAAGATTGATCGCCACCGTGCCTTGAATGGAAGCGAGCTGATCCTGCTGGCCGAGCAGTGCCCTCAGGGTGCTAACGACGGTGTTGAAGTCCACCAACCCTTCTTTGTACTGCTCTACTGAAACGTTAGCCGCGCGTTCTGCCGCATCCTTTGCTTGCTGCAATGCCTGGAGCTGCACTAATGATTGGAAATACGCGATCAAACTACTCTCGACCTCGGCCTGCGCCTTAAGAACGGTCTGGCGGTAATCTTCGAGCAGTTGCTGGAAGGTCGCATCCTGAAGCCGAATGTTGTTCTTGATGCGTCCGTAATTGTAGATGTTCCAGCGCACAACCCCGCCAAAGTTGTATCCGACATTGTCCCCGTTAAAGAGGTCGAGGAAATTTTGCCCTGTCGCCGTGGAGACGGCCGGGCCGATTAAGCCCGTCAAACCGAATCGCGGGTAAAGGTCGCTGACCGCAAATCCGATTTGGGCGCTCTGCGCCGCCAGGGTCCGTTCCGCCGCGCGAATGTCAGGCCGGCGACGGATCAGATCCTGGGGCATGCCGACCGCGAGCTCCGGCGAAACCGCCGGGATGGGTCTGGGCTTTCCCAAACGCTCTGTCAGGTCTTGAGGCAGCTGACCAAGGAGAATTGCCAATGCAATTTTGAGTTGCTGCAGCGACTGCTCCAGGAGCGCCACCGACGCCTGCGTGTTGTAGAGGAGCGTCAGGCCCTGTTCGACATCGAGCGAACTGGTGTCACCGGCATCTACCTTCGCCTGACTGATGCGCACGCTTTCCTCCTGGTAGGTGACGTTGGTTTTGGCAACCGAGAGCCGTTGTTCGGTGGTCCGAATCAGCAAGTAGGTCTGCGCCACTTCGCCGATGAGCAGCACCATGACTCCGTCGTAGCTCGACAGGGCGGCACCTTCGACCGCCGACGCCGATTCGATCTGGCGCCGGATCCGGCCCCAGACATCGATTTCCCATGAGAGGTTAAAGCCGAGACTGTAAAACCCCGTCACCCCGACGATCCCGGCTACCGGATCATCCACCCCCGCAGCGGTCGCACCGAGATACTGTTCTTGTGGAAACAGCGTTCCTTTGGTAATCAGGAGTTGCTGGTGTGCCTGGACGACGCGCAAACCGGCGGAACGGAGCGTCAAATTCTCTGCCAGGGCTTCGTTGATCAGTGCGTTGAGTACGGGATCATGAAAAGCCTGCTTCCACCATAATGGCTCCACCGGTGAGGTCGTTTTCAGACGGGGATCCTCGAATTCTAGCCATTGGGTCGCAATTTTGGCCGTGGGCGGTTTGTAGTCCGGGCCGACCATTGTGCATCCCGGTAAGAAGCACCCCAGAACCACCAAAAAGCTCAGAAATACGATAGCGCGTTTCATGCCGGCCGTCTTATGGGTTCCGTGACGCATTAGCTCCCTCCTGCCGGTCAATTGCGCTACCTTTTCTGACCAATACCGAACCAGTCGTTCCCACGCGCAGTTGGATTTCCTTCGGCACATCGATGAGTTTGATTCTTACCGGGATCCGCTGGGCCAAGCGTATCCAATCAAAGGTCGGGCTAACCTTGGGCAACAGGTTAGGCGCAGTGCTGCCATCCTGCTGTGAAATTCCCCAACCGATACTATCCACGACACCCTCAATGGGCCGGCCTGGATAGGTCATCAGGGTGACGACCGCGCGATCCCCGGAACTGATGCCCTCCAGGATATTTTCCTTGAAGTAGCCGTCCACCCAATAGCTTGTCGTGTCAACCAGTGCCAGCGTGGGCTGATTGGCAACCACATGACTGCCGATCCGTAGTCGAAGATTCGTGATGTACCCATCCGTTGGTGCTCTAACCTTGGTGAATTCGAAATTGAGTTCGGCCTGCCGGAGGGCAGCCAGCGCCTGCCGAAGCATTGGGTTTGAATCGCCCAGGGCGCCAAGCTTAGCCTGGGCTTCGGCCAGCGCGGCCTGAGCTTTGAGCAGGTTCTCCTCCGCCTGAATTTCGGCTGCTTGTGCAACCTTCTTATCCTGCAGAGAAATGTCGTACATGGCCTGGGCGCGATCCAGTGATTTCTGGGACGTGGCCTTTTTGGGAAGCAGTTGCTGCTGCCGCTCGTAATCGGCTTTGTTCTTTACAATCGTCGCATCGGTCTGCGCGATGGCACTTCTCGCCTGGTTAATCGAAGCACGCGCTACGTTCACCCCCGCCTTGGCTCCTTCAACCTGTTTCACGAGCGCCTTGATATCGCCGCTGGTCTGGTCGAGTTGCGCTCTCGCTTGGTCTAAGCTCGCCTGATAGGTCCGTGGATCAATTTCAAACAGCAGATCGCCAGCATGGACGAATTGGTTATCTTTTATCGGCAGGGCAGCAATGGGGCCGGAAACACGCGGCGCAATCTCAATCACGTTTGCTTGCACCTGCCCGTTGCGAGTCCAGGGATTCGTCAGATAGATCCATGACTTGACCAGGACAACAGCCACTGCGAGCAGAACGACTGCACCAGTAAGGAAATATTTTTGATTGGATTTCATGAGTGATGAGTGCATTGGTCAAAAAGGGATAAACAGAAAGCCGACAGCGACGGTATAGATCACAGACAGGGCTACAAAGACCAGCGGCGGATAGAAGAAATACCGCGACAGCCGGTAACGATTCAGCAGGTGAGCAGTCCAGTAAGCCAGCAGAACGCCGAGACAAGCCGCGACGAGCATAGGGGGGAGATAGATACCGCCGACGGTAAATTCGCTCGGAATAGTGTTCATGAAAATCGTTCCTCCCGCCAATGGGACCAATTAATTGTTTGCGCGGCTCCGGCATAGGCCAGAGCAGCCTCGGAAACCCCGTGGTAGCCGCCGAGCAGCCGGAAGAAATTTCCCCCTTCTTCCTGACTAACATCACTCCCGGCCCGGTTGATATCCTCCTTAATCCGTTGCTCCAATCGCAGCAACCCTGCCTCCAAACGCTGTCTGAGCGCGGCAACCGGCTCTGCCTCCGGATTTCGAGCCCATCTGTCGAAGGTGGATTGAAGGCTGGTGTGCCAAAGATCGATTTCGTCACGCAATTCGCGACCCAGGGTTTTATCCAGGCGGACTGCGTCTGCGTCCAGGAACTGATCAAGGCGATAAACCAGGGTCTGGGCGCAGGTCACCAGTCCCTGGACTTGTTCAGCCGTATTATCGGGAAACAGGGTACGGTCAATGGCGCTACTCCAGGCAGCAAGCTTGGCAGGAAGTGAGCGTAATTGGCGCTGGTGGAACGCGATTCTCCATCGCTCCAAACCTGAAGTGCGGGCGGGATCAAGCCTGCTGCGTGACATCAGGAATCCGGCACTACGGAAGAACCGATCCAGGAAAGACAAGACAGCCTTTTCAGGTCGCGGTGAACCCAACAGGTAGGTCATGACGAAGAGGAAGGTGAAGCCCATCACCAGAAACAGGACAACATTAGCCATTGCCGCAAAGGCGTAAACCTGGTGATTCTGAATCTGCAGAATGTTCAAAATCGCCATGCTACAAAAAAAACGCACCATGCCGGAAAAAAAGTAGCATGTCGCAAACATACACAAAAACAGGAGCGAACCCAAACCAAGGAAGCTGGACAACTGCGGCATGATAAAAACATAGATCGCCAGACAGACCAACGAAGTCACCGCCACCGGCATTATCATCTTGCTTGCTCTCAGCGGGGGGGCGGCAGCAACTAGCAGGGCGATGGTGCCCGTCAGTTGGAACCAGCCGGAATGCCCCGGTGGATCGAAAAGTATCCAGATCAGAAAACCAACTCCGGTGGTCGCCGCCACGAACGCGGCGCTACGCAGATGATCCCAGTCCGGGACAGGAAGCCACGTCACTCGCTCCCGCACGCCGAGCGTCAACACCGGCTTTTCCTCGTGTCCGTCGTCCGCCTGGCCCTGCAGCTCGCGGGCGCATTCGAGCAGGGCCCCAGTCAGATTCTCCAACAGTTGCAGTTCATTCCTGGCGACTTCAACTGCGGCGCGATCAAAACTCGCCAAGTGCCCAAGCGCGGCTGGGTCAACATACAGACGAACCATGCGCGGCGGGTGGCCAGGCGACCGGCCGGTCAGCACCTGAGGAAGCACGGCAAAGCGCGCATCAAGTTCGGCGAAAAAGGTCCCCAGTTCGGGGAAAACAGCCCGCACGTCGATGCCGGCCAGTTCGTCCAGGCCGGACTGCCACCGGCCCGCAGTCTCAAGCCAGGCGGAGGACAGTCCGCTGAAATGCTCCCAGAGATGGCGGACCTCACTGACCTCGTAGCTCTCCGAGCCTTCAGCTTCGAGCACCTTTCGGAACTGGGCCAACTGCTGAACTACTTTGCCTTGCAGTCCCTGAAAGCTCGCCTCGGTTGCCCGCTGGCCCAGCATCATGTCCCGGCCGGCGCTGCAGATGTCGTTCAGGGTTGCGGCCAGGTCAGCGCTTGATTTCTTGATTGCCCCCAGGTTCGTCT
>JBFZEL010000530.1:0-2851 GCA_041306925.1 Lysobacterales bacterium | reverse complement strand
GCCTTTGCAGGGAGTGCCTGGATGAAAAAAGTCAGGGTCTTGCTCGCGGATGATCACCGCATGGTTGTCGAGGGGCTCAAACGCCTGCTGGAATCCGAATTTGCATTGGCCGGCGTGGTCGAAAACGGCCGTGCCTTGCTCGCTGCGGCCAGGGAACTCCTGCCGGACGTCATTGTTTCCGATATCACCATGCCGGAACTCAATGGCATTGAAGCGCTTGAGGAACTGAAAAAAATTAACCCGGATGTCAGGCTCGTGTTCCTGACGATGCACGACAATATCGCCTACGCCAGGCGGGCGCTGGATGCCGGAGCGATGGGTTATGTGCTCAAGCATGCGGCGCCGGAAGAACTGATAATGGCCGTGCGCGCAGCGTACGCCGGGCAGACATTCGTCAGCCCGGCGATTGCCGGCGAGTTGATGAAAGCGATGCGGGACGGGCATGCGACCGCTGTTGATCCGGTTCGGAAACTGACCCTGCGGCAACGCGAAATCCTGCGCTTGCTGGCGGACGGGCATTCGGCCAAGGTCATCGCCGCACGCCTGGGGATCTCGGCACGGACCGTTGAATTTCACAAGTATTCAATGATGGAACTGCTGGGGGTGTCATCCAGCGCAGACCTGATCCGCTTTGCCCTGCGCAGCGGTGTCAGCGAGACATGATTTTTCAGTGGAGCCTGGCGCCCAGGCCAAAACCTGGAGAGACAAACTCTTCACCGTCCAAAACGGCACTGACCGCGCTCGGCAGGTCGTCGCCGATACTGCGTTTGAGAATCACGCCCTGTGCACCTGAAGCCAGGGCCTGGCGTGCAACATTGGGCTGATCGTGCACGGACAATACGATGATTCTGGACTGTGGTGATAAATCACGCAGTTCCTGCAACAGGCTGGAGCAATTGCCGCCGAACAGGGAAATATCCAGGACAACCAGCAGCGGCGAAAGACGTTGCATACCTTCTCGCAGGGATGATACATCGGCCACTGTAAAGACCGTTGGGAAAGCCGATTCCAACAGGCCACGGATGCCCTCGGAGAGCCCCGTGTGCCGGTTGGCCAGTATTGCGCATCGAGGGTTTTGCTGTGGCACTTTACTCCCCGAACCCATCTTGAAACTGTCCCGGCAGAACTGTTTCGCCATTCGTCTGCCGCGCCCTGCGAATGCCAGGATGGCATTGATCAGAGCTTCCTTAAGTATTGAATACCGAAGTGACAAGCTGCGCCATTCGTAAAATTACCAGTCCGGCCATGAAAGTTTTCGGATGGGGGTACTGGTATTCAGGCATGACACGGCCGCATAACGCGGCCCGTCAACCGACCGGGGGGGCCAGCCCCCATGAAACAGCCAGCCGGGGCCTACCTTGCAGGCCTACCTTGCAGGCCTACCTTGCAGGCCTACCTTGCAGGCCTACCTTGCAGGCCTACCTTGCAGGATCATTCTGCAATCCCGCACTGCCGCTGGCACCAGGCAGTGTCGTTACGGCTTCTGCAAAACTGCCACCGAGAGCCAGGTGCAATGTCGTGCGCTGGCTCAGGCGCTCGCTCTCTACCCGCAACAGGGTCTGGCGTGCGGATTGCAGGCTGATCAGTTGCTGCTGCACAGCGCGCAGGTCGGACTTGCCAACGCGATAGCTGTCCTCTGTCAGTACCAGCGCGCGCTCGTTGTCAGCGACCGCCTGTACCAGCAGCGCCTGTCTTTCGGTCAGGTTCTCGCTCGCCGCGAGGCTGTTTTCGACGTCACCCAGGGCACGCAGGGCCAGGCGGGCGTAATCCGCCAAAGCCTCCTTCTGCTCCAGGGTGCGAATCTCGACCTGGGTTTTTAGTGCGCCACCCTGGTAAATGGGCGCCAGTAGCTTGGCGCCGGCGCCGCCGGTGGGGTTGTTTAAGTCGTCCGCCAATTGCAGGACGTCACTCGCAAAGCCTGCGACGTTGGCGCTGAGCACGATGCTCGGGAGACGGGCTGCCCTGGCTTCACCCACGCGGTTGAAGGCTGCGGCCACGCGTTGCTCGGCGGCCACCATGTCGGGGCGTCGCTCCAGCATCTGCAGGGGCAGGCCAACGGGTATCGGGCCCGGCATCGCGGTGAGTTCCTGGCGGGTTTCAAGTTCGGCGCCAGGGTAACGCCCCAGCAACAATTCCAGTGCCCGCACGCTCTGGCTATACGCCAGCATCATTTGCCGGGACGCGTCACGAAAAGTACCCAGCGTGGCGCGTGCCATGGCGACATCCTGTTCATTGCCGGGGCCCACGCGCCAGCGTGTTTCCGCCAGCTCCAGCAGGCGCTGTTGGGCCTCGACCATGGCTTCGGCAAGCTGCAGTTGCAGCCAGCTTTCGCTGGCGGTGAACCAGGCCCTGGCCACCGTGGCGGCGAGTGACTGGCGGCTGAATTCGTAGTCGGCCGCCACCGAAACGTAGGTCGCCTGCGCCGCGTTACGTCCGTAGCGCAGACGGCCCCACAGGTCGGGTTCCCAGGAGACACCCAGCGAAATGACTTGCAGAGGATCGCCGCCACCCGCCTTGATGCCGCCGGATCCAAACAAACCGATGGCCGGTCGCAATGCGGCCCTGGCCATTTCGACGTACTGCGCCGCCTGTTCCACAACTGTTGCTGCCACGGCGAGGTCCGGGTTGTTGGCCAGCGCCTCGGTGACCAGTGCATCGAGTTGCGGGTCGTCGAACGTGGCGAGCCAGTCATCTTCTATCAAAGCGGAAGAATAGGCCGCCGCCTTCCACGCTTGCGTCGGTTCAAAACCTGCCAGAGTCTTGGCCTGCTGGCGTATTTCTGCACCGCTGGGCGGCGGTTTGGTCGCACATGCCGACAGTATGATCAGCAGGCTGGCGATGCATAGAATAC
>JBFZEL010000529.1:0-9222 GCA_041306925.1 Lysobacterales bacterium | reverse complement strand
ATTCCCAACTGTTAATATCCGCGTTTTTACCTTCGCCGCCCTGCTGGCGGTCAGCGCCGTAGGACCAGATATCAAAATCGGCACCGTGATCCCCCGGCACGCTGAATTTATAGGGCTCGCCCCAGGGGTCTTTCAACAGGGTGTTCTTGATGTACGGACCGTTCCAGCCTGTCACGCCGGAGGGTTCATTGACCAGGTCTTCCAGTGACGATGGCGCGCTGCCCGTGTCCAGGTAGAAGCTTTCAACCGACATCTCAATACGGCTGATTTGCGATGAGGCGGCCTTGATCTTGGCACTCTCGGCCTTGCCGATGATACCCGGCAATACCAGGCCGGCGATCAATGCCAGGATGACCAGCACCAGCAATAACTCGACCAGCGTAAATCCCCGCCCGCGCGCCTTGCCCATCTTGTAACGCTTTTTGAAATTCATTCCCGAAGTCTCCTGCCAGGGTGTCCTTAAGCTCAATTCCGGCCTATGCTAAGGGCAATGGCCCGTTGTTGCGATGTTGAAACCTGCCCGGTATGTGACCGTTGTCTCAGCCCACCAGTTCATTAATACCCATGATCGCCATCAATACCGACATCACGATGGTGCCGATCATGACCGCCATCAGCAGCGTAATAAAGGGTGTAAAAATGGCCAGCAGGCGATCGATGGTCGTACGCACCTCCTTGTCATAGGTATCTGCGACTTTCATCAACATGACATCCAGCTGCCCGGTTTCCTCACCCACGCTGACCATCTGTAAAGCCAGCCTTGGAAACTGCCCGGTTTCCGCCAGGTTGTGCGCCAAGCCGCCACCGGTTTTGACTTTCTGCGTGGTGGCCTCGACACTGTTGCGCAGCAGGCTGTTGGTCATGACGTTGCGGGCGATCGACAAACCCGACAACAACGGCACCCCGTTGGTCAGCAATGTTCCGAGGGTCCGTGCCAGGCGGGCAATTTCCATTTTCGCCACCAGGTCCCCCACCCAGCGCGTATGCAACACGCGCGTATCCCAGGCCAGGCGCTTTCCCGGATCGGCCAGCATGCGGCGGAACAAAGCCACTGCCAGGATGGCCAGGCCAATCAGCCCCCACCAGAAATGCTGCAGGATGCCGCCGAACGCCAGGACGATCTTCGTGATCAGCGGAAGATCACCGCCCAGTTCCTCGAAGATCGGGGTGAACTGCGGAATGACATAAATCAACAGGATCACGAGGGAGCCACCGGCCAGCAGCATCAGCATGATGGGATAAACCATGGCTGAAACCACGCTGTCCTTGAGGTCCTTCGAGCGCTCCATGTAATCCGCCAGGCGATCCAGTGTCTTCGCCAGGGACCCGCCGATTTCACCGGCGTGCACCATGTTGATGAATAACCTGCTGAACGAACCATGCTGGGCATCCAGCGCCTCGGACAGGCTGCCGCCTTCCCTGACGAAATCCCGGATGTTGGAAACGGTCTGTTTTACACGGTCATTTTCGGACAACTCGAGCAAGACCTGCAGCGAGCGGTCCAGCGGTAAACCGGCACCGAGCAAAGTGGCCAATTGTTGCGTGAACTGCCCGACTTCGCGGGTGTTCATACCCCGTCTTTTAAGTCTCAGGAAATCGAGGTTGAAGCCGCCCTTGCCGGCTTCGTTGGCCGACAGCGGAATATTTCCGCCTTCCTGGAGCTTGGCGATGACCATCTCCTCCGAAGCGGCCTCCATCGTTCCGCGCACGGTTTCGCCGGACGGTGAAACCGCCTTGTATTCATATAACGGCATCAGGTTTCCTGTGTCACTCTGAGCACTTCTTCAAGCGTGGTGACACCCTGCAGACATTTTATCAGGCCATCCTGGTACATGGTTCGCATCCCCTGCTGGACGGCCATGTCGTGGATCTCGCCCGAGGTGGCCTTCTGCATGATCAAACGGCGGATGGAGTCCGTCATCTGCAGCAATTCCAGGATACTGGTACGACCGAAATAACCACTCGGGTTCTCCGCGGTGGGAATGGGCCGGTAGACGGTGTACACATCCTGTTCGAGGAAAGCTCCAAAGCCGACCTCCGCCGCAACCTCGGGCAGCAACTGCACGGCTTCCCTGGCGCCCTTGCTGAGGGTCCTGACCAGGCGCTGCGCCAGGATGGCATTGACGGTCGAGGTCAGCAGGTAGTCTTCGACGCCCATGTCCAGCATGCGGGTGATGCCGCCCGCCGCGTCATTGGTGTGGATGGTCGACAACACGAGGTGACCGGTCAGCGCGGACTGGATGGCGATGCGGGCGGTCTCGAGATCACGCATTTCACCGATCATGATGACATCCGGGTCCTGGCGGACGATGGCCCGCAAGGCATGGGCGAAATCCAGGCCGATGGCGGATTGCGCCTGGATCTGGTTGATACCTTCCAATTGATATTCCACCGGATCTTCAACGGTGATGATTTTTCTGGCCGGGGTATTGATCTGGCTGAGCGCCGTGTAAAGCGTGGTCGTTTTACCCGACCCGGTGGGACCGGTCACGAGGATAATACCGTGCGGCATTTCCAGGTTCTTGACAAAGGTTTTCTTCAAGCTCTCGTCAAAACCCAGCGAATCGAAATCCAGCACGATGCTCTCACGGTCCAGGATACGCATGACCACGCTTTCGCCGTGGGAGGTGGGCACTGTGGATACGCGTAAATCCAGTTCCTTACCCTGTACCCGGTGCATGATACGGCCATCCTGCGGCAGACGTCTTTCGGCAATATTCAACCGCGCCATGATCTTGATACGGGAGATAACCGCTGCGGTGGAACTCGCCGGCGGCGCCTCCACTTCCTGCAAGACACCGTCGATCCTGTAACGGACTTTCAGCCGGTTTTCAAACGGTTCGATGTGGATGTCCGATGCGCGCGCCTCCACGGCCCTTTGCATGATCAGGTTGACCAGGCGGATAACCGGCGCCTCGGAGGCGAGGTCACGCAGGTGTTCGACATCTTCCAGGTCCTCTACGCTGTCACCAAGCGTGTCGATGATCTGACCCATGGCGCTGCGGCCAACGCCATAGAGCTTTTCAATGCCATTTTCGATTTCAGAGGCCACACCAACCTGCGGCCGGATGGTTTTACCACTCGCCATGGCCAGCGCCTTGAGCGCGAACTCGTCCCTGGGGTTGGCCATCACCACGACCATTTCACCGTCGGTCACACTGACGGGCAGCAACAGGTTCTGTTTCAGGTAGCGCAAAGAAAGCCTGCCGATTTCCGGTGCTTCGTCAGGCAGTTCAGCCGATGTTATCAATGGCAGGCTCAGCAGGCTGGACTCCGCCTCGGCCACATCACGTTCGGAGACCAGGCCAAGACGCACCAGCAACGTGATCAGGTTACCGCCATTTTGATCTCGAAAGACCTCAGCCCGCTTGAGATCCGGCTTTTTCAAACGGCCGCTATCGATCAGGTAGGCACATACCTCATCTTCAAAGGCATTGAGTTGCTTCACGTCTTTTTCTTGCAGTTCTTCAGTTGCTTGCACGTAACATCCCTTGGCAATTTGAGATTTTGTGGAATTATAGCCCCTTCCGCCAATGCATATAGCAGGCGTCCGCGAGCGACCGGCGCAGACGGGCAAAGACCACGGTTCTGCCCTGACAGTTCCCGGTTGTCATGCATCCCTGTGCCTGTGCCAACCGGTAAACTGTTCAACCAGGGACCAGTTCGCCAGCACCCACAGGATGATCGGCACCAGCGGCGGCAATATTAAAACCCCCAATTGATAGCACAGGGCAATGACCTCATCCGAGATCCCGGCGTTGGCGACGACCTGGTGCGCCTCCCCGCCGAAGTTGAACGCCAGCATCTTCAGTGACTGCCAGACCACACCCCAGACCTGGATCAGCATGACGATCACATAGCCACCCAGCAAAATAACCAGTTTCCTCAGTATTGATGCACTGGAAGCCATCACCAGGCCAAACAACAACGGCAAACCAAAACCAAAAATCAGGGGATTTACAATAAAACCCAAAGCCTCCCGGCTTCCGTCCGGAAACTCAAAGGGGATATTGGTCTGCACCTGGAACAGATAGTGCCGGTCCGGGTTCGGTATGATGTTGAGAAAGTCGCTGCCCAGTATCGCCGAGAGAATTTGACTGGCGAGCACACGCACCGGGACACCGTGAAAAGCGCTCAGGTAATACCACAGCATAAAACCGAACACCATCCACAAACACGCCAGGATAAGCATTTCGCTCAAACGCAATTCAAGATCGCTCTTCGATACGTCCATCACTGCACCCACTGACGTGCATTGCGGAAAATACGCTGCCACGGAGAGATCTCCGGCCAGTGCTCCGGCGCCCAGGAAAAATTGACCGTGCGCAGGGTTCTTTCCGGGTGCGGCATCATGATCGTGACACGGCCGTCCGAATTGCACAGGCCGGTGATGCCGGTGGGAGAACCGTTGGGGTTTTGCGGGTATTCGGTCATCGTCTTTCCGTCAGCGTTTACGTATTGCAGTGCAATCTGCGCCTGCGGCAGCAGTTGGCCTTGGAACAGGGCCCGTCCTTCACCGTGCGCAGTCACCACCGGCAACAGGCTACCCGCCATGCCGCGGAAAAACAACGAGTCCGACCGGGGAACCTTCACCAGGCTGAGGCGTGCCTCAAACTGGCCTGAGCGGTTGGCGACGAAATCCGGCCAGCAGCCGGCGCCGGGAATAATGTCACGCAGCGCGGCAAGCATCTGGCAGCCATTGCAGACGCCGAGTGCAAACCGGTCGGTACGTTCAAAAAAGCCGGCGAACTGGTCCCTGAGCTCCGCATGGAACAGCACGGAAGCCGCCCAGCCCCGCCCTGCACCCAAAACATCACCATATGAAAACCCGCCACAGGCCACCACGCCCTGAAACCGCGACAGGTCCGTCCTTTTCTCAAATAAATCGGACATGTGCACATCAACGGCCCTGAAGCCCGCCAGCTCGAAGGCAGCGGCCATTTCCACCTGGCCATTGACACCCTGTTCACGCAGAACGGCCACCGCAGGCCTGGGCTGCATGAGGATGGCAGGGGCCACCGGGTTGTGCAGGGGATCAAAGTTCAGCCTCGGTTGCAGGAACGGCTGATCCCACAGCAGGGTCCGTGCGAACTCTTCTTCGGCACAAACCGGATGATCACGTAACTTCTGAATTTCAAAACTGGTTTCATTCCAGGCCTGGTGCAAACTGCGCAGATCGCTCCGCAGGCAAATGCGCCCGGCGCTCTCTATGCTGAGCGTATGACCGCTGACCGCCGTGCCGATATCCACAACCAGCTCAGAGAGGCCATGTTTTGCAAGACACGCCAGCACGGCTGGCTGGTGCGCCGCGGCCACCTGGATGACCGCACCGGGCTCTTCGGCAAACAGACGTGCGCGCAACCTGTGTGCGTCGCCGGCGATGCCCGGTTCGATCGACAAGCACAGCCCGCAACGCGCCGCGAACGCCATTTCACAAAGACTGACGATCAAACCGCCGTCAGACCGGTCGTGGTAGGCAAGTATCTGTCCGGCGGCGGCAAGCTCCTGGATGGCAGCAAAAAAGCCCTTAAGGTCAGCGGCGTTGTCAAGGTCCGGAACCGGTGCACTGAATACGCCGTGGACCTGTTCCAGGCACGACCCGCCCAGGCGGTCGCGGCCACGGCCAAGGTCGATCAACAGGAGCCTGTTGGCTGCATTGCCCGGTTGCAGTTGCGGAGTGAGCGCCAGTCGGGCGTCCGTGACCGGGGCAAACGCGGAAACGACCAGGGATACCGGCGCGAGCATGTGCCGTGGCTGGTCACCGTCGGTCCAGTCGGTTTTAAGAGACAGTGAGTCCTTGCCGACCGGGATGGCAATACCCAGTGCCGGGCATAACTCCATACCGACCGATTTGACCGCGGCGTAGAGGGCTGCGTCCTGGCCTTGTTCACCTGAGGCAGCCATCCAGTTGGCGGACAAGCGGACGTCGGCGAGACGGGCAATCGGTGCGCTGGCGATATTGGTTATGGCCTCGGTCACCGCCAGCCTGGCGGCGGCAGGGCTGTCAACCACCGCCAACGGTGTGCGCTCGCCAACGGCCATGGCCTCACCCGCATAACCGTGAAAACTGTGCAGGGTCACCGCTGCATCGGCCACCGGCACCTGCCAGGGTCCGACCATCTGGTCACGCGCCACAAGGCCCCCGACCGAACGGTCGCCAATGGTGATCAGGAATGATTTGCTGCCGACCGCCGGGAACCGCAAGACACGCAGCAGGTCATCCTCCAATACGGTATTTTCGGGCAGACGGGTAAGCGGACCCACGCTTCCGGTTTGCGCATCACGGTGTAGCCGGGGCGTCTTGCCCAGCAGTACCTCCAGCGGCAGATCGACCGCTGGTTGTTGCAGCAGGGCATCGTCCAGGCGTAAATCACGGGTCACGGTGACCGTGCCCAGTACGGCATACGGACAGCGTTCACGCTTGCACATCAGTTCAAATTCTTCGAGGCGGTCGTGATCGATGCCGAGCACGTAGCGTTCCTGTGACTCGTTGCACCAGATCTCCATCGGCGACATCGCGCCGTCCGCACTTGGAACCTTGCGCAACTCCAGTGCGCCGCCGCGGCCGCTGTCGTTGAGCAACTCGGGCACCGCATTGGACAGCCCGCCGGCGCCGACATCGTGTATCGACACGATCGGATTGGCATCACCCAGGGCGCAACAATGGTCGATGACTTCCTGGCAACGTCGCTGCATTTCGGGATTGCCGCGTTGCACCGAGGCGAAGTCCAGTTCCTCGTTGCCCTGACCACTGCCGATCGAAGATGCCGCGCCGCCGCCGAGCCCGATCAACATCGCCGGTCCACCGAGAACGACCACGGCAGAACCCACCGGCAACCGCTGTTTCTCAATGTGCCCGGGACGGATGTTGCCGAGGCCGCCGGCGAGCATGATGGGCTTGTGATAACCCCAAAGTCTTGCGCCGATGGTTTGCTCGAAGGTACGGAAATAACCCGACAATGCCGGGCGGCCGAACTCGTTGTTGAACGAAGCCGCACCGACCGGGGCTTCGATCATGATATCCAGCGCGCTGGCGATACGCCCGGGTTTACCGGAGTGCTCCTCCCAGCTGCGCGGTCTGTCCGGCAGGTGTAAATTGGAAACCGAAAAACCGGTCAGGCCGGCCTTTGGACGGGCGCCGCGCCCGGTTGCGGCTTCGTCGCGTATTTCTCCTCCGGAGCCGGTCGCCGCACCCGGAAAGGGCGAGATCGCGGTGGGGTGATTGTGCGTCTCGACCTTGATTTGTATGCCCACGTCTTCATCCACCCAGGCATACTCGCAGCTTAGCGGTGATGGAAAGAAACGCAGGTTGCGGCGGCCTTCGATCACCGCGGAGTTATCGTGGTAAGCAGATAGCACACCCGCGGGGTTCTGCGCATGGGTGTTCCTGATCATGGCAAACAGCGAAAGCTCCTGGGGTTCGCCGTCCAGCGTCCAGCTGGCGTTGAAAATCTTGTGGCGGCAATGCTCGGAGTTGGCCTGCGCAAACATCATCAGTTCCGCATCGGTTGGATTACGGCCAAGTTTTTTATAGGCGGCAATCAGGTACTCGATCTCCGGTGCAGACAAAGCCAGCCCAAGCTCGCGGTTGGCTTGCTGCAGGGCCAACCGTGCGTCACCGGCAAGCTCCGTGCTTCTGAGCGGTCTGGCGGGATGGTGCGCGAACAGTGCCCCGACCGCATCCAGCCCGGTTAACACCGTCTGCGTCATGCGGTCGTGCACCAGGGGTTTGATGAGCGCGGCCAGACCTGTCTCAACTGCATCCGGCGGCAGGTGGAAAATGCTGCCCCTCTCGATGCGACTGACCGCAACGAGTCCGCACAGTTGTGCGATATCAGTGGCCTTCGTGGACCACGGTGACTGCGTCCCCAGGCGGGGTACTACCAGCAATAGCCGGGGGTGCGCCTGGCTGGAGGATGCGCGGGCCTGATCAGGCAGCGCTGACCGTCCGCCGCCACCCCTGGCCGGGGCGCTTGCCGACAAATCATCAGGATTCGGCAGCCATTGCGCCTGCAACAGCGCTTCCAGCCGCGAGCGCTCTTCCGCCGAGGGCTGTTGCGGACATTCAACGAAGTAGATGAATCGCGCGGTGAACGAATATTCCTGTCCGGCGCGCTGACGCAAACCATCAACCAGTTTTTGCCTGCGGAATTCAGAATAAGCCGGGCCACCCTGCAGGCAGAAAAACTCCGTCAAAGCATCACTCCCTTATAAGCAGCCGACATTATAACGGTTGGGAGTCAAAAAAAACCCCGCGAATCGCGGGGTTTTTAATTGCAAAACTCAATATGCGGATACCAAGGTCTTATTCAGACGGCGGCGCCTGCATGGATTCCAATCGCTGCAGCAGCTGCGCAGGCGGCATGTAACCTGGTATCAATGTACCGTCGGCCGTGAGCATGGCGGGCGTGCCGGTTACACCGGCTTCGCGACCCAGATCGTACTGTTCGGCAACCGGGTTTGGACATTTCAATGGGGCCGGATCGGTGCCGTTCTTGGCCAGCGTCATGGCTGCTTTCTGATCATCGGCACACCACACGGAAACAAATTTGTCATACGACTCCGAACCAATGCCAGCCCGCGGGAACGCGAGGTAATGGATCGCGATACCTGCGTCGTTGTACTCTTTCATGTCGCTGTGCAGTTTGCGGCAGTAGCCACAATCAATATCCGTGAATACCAGCAATTCGTATTTTGGCTTTTCCGGCGCGAATATGATCTGTTCATCGGTTTTCAGACCTGTCAACAGACCCATGCGAATAGCGGATTTGGCCTGATCGGTAATGTTGGCGCGGGTGTCGATATCCATGATCTGACCCTGCAACAGGTACTGGCCGTTGGCAGTCACGTAAACGATGTCACTGTTGATCTGGACCTGCAGGATACCTTCGATGGGGGTTTCCGAAATCGCAATGGTGGTGGCATTCGGAACCAGGGCGCGAATCTTGGCCTCGACGGCATTGAAAGCCTGGTCTTCTTTGGAGACGGCATAGGCCGGGGTTAGCAAAAAGCAAGTCAGCGATGCTGCAATCAAAAGTGTGCGAATCATTATATTCTCCGGTCTTATCTTAAGGAAGCTCTGATTAATGCCATCCTGGCATTATCAGAGCGCGGCAGCCGAAAAGTGTCATTTTCGACTGCCTTGCAAATCAACGGCTTAGAGCCGCTGATTTGGCGACACATCCCTGTGTCGCGGGAACCTCTGAATTAATCAGAGGTTCC
>JBFZEL010000528.1:0-5033 GCA_041306925.1 Lysobacterales bacterium | reverse complement strand
GAAACTTCGGCGCAGCCCATTTTCATCAGGCTTGCGCAGACCGAGGTTACGGCTTACACCTCGATTTCACCCTCGTACGGGCAACACAGCACACACGAAACATAGGCGCGGACCCGGATGCCAGCGCTTTTGGCCTTGTCCACGACCGCTGCAATGTGAAGCATGGATTCATCAATACTGCAATTGGTATTACGCCGGCTGAAGCTTTCGCTGGCCGCTGTAAACACCGCGATTTCGGTTGCGCCGGCGGCGATTGCGCGTGCATAACCTGTCAGGTTGGGCACCAGCACCGGGTAGCGTGTGCCAGGCTGACGGGTCAGGCCCGCCAACACGGCCTGCGAGTCGGCCATCTGCGGAACCCACTTGGGGCTGACGAAACTGCCGGCTTCGACGACGGGTATACCGCAATTCGCGAGGCGTTGGATCAACTCGATCTTGAGCGTGGCGGTAAGGTTGTGTTGTTCGTTTTGCAGCCCGTCGCGCGGACCGACTTCAACCATCGTGACGAAATCGTTCATGGTCCCGTCAGCCTTCGATCCAGCCGGGTTGGCGTTTTTCGAGAAAAGCCGCCAGGCCTTCCTGGCCTTCGTCCGAGACCCGCAGGTCTGCGATCAGCCTGGCGGTTTTTTCATCGATGCTTGTTTGCACTTCGATACCATGACCGGCAATCCCAAAGACCAGTTGTTTGCCATGCGCAATGGCTTTTGGCCCGCCGCTGAGAACCTGTCCGGCAATCTCTTCAACGGCCGCGTCGAGTTGGGCGATAGCTACGGTCTGCTGCACCAGTCCGATTGCGCAAGCGCGACTGCTATCGAAGCGCTCCGCAGTCAGAAAGTAACGCCGCGCATGGGTTTCGCCGATACGCCGTATTACGTAAGGTGAAATCACGGCGGGCACGAGTCCGAGGCGCACTTCTGTCAGCCCAAAACGCGCGTCATCGGCGGCCACGGTAATGTCACAGGCCGCGATCAGGCCAACCCCGCCGCCATACGCCGCGCCGTTGATCCGTGCCAGGGTTGGTTTGGAAAGATAATTCAGACTCCGCAGCAGTTCTGCAAGCCGCAGGGCGTCGCGTTCATTTTCTTCCCTGCTGGCGGTGATCAGGCTACGCATCCAGTTGAGATCGGCGCCGGCGGAAAAACACGCACCCGCGCCGGTGATCACGACCATTCTGACCCTGTCGTCCCGGTCCGCCGCTTTGAGCGCGGTGGTCATCTCCCGGATCATCTGCGCATCGAACGCGTTGTGCACCTCCGGACGGTTCATGCACAGGGTCATGACCCCGCGCTGGTCAATGCTGCTGGACAGGGTTTGCATGAGCTACATCCTGAAGATGCCGTGTTTGCCCTCATTGATGGGCGCGTTCATGGCGGCCGACAGCGCGAGACCCAGCACGTGGCGCGTGTCGATGGGGTCGATGACACCGTCATCCCAGAGTCTTGCGGTCGCGTGGTAGGGGTGCCCCTCCTGCTCATAACTGTCGCGGATCGGTTGCTTGAATGCTTCCTCGTCATCAACCGACCAGGTTTCACCGGCGGCTTCGACGGCGTCCCTGCGGATGGTGGCCAGCACCGATGAGGCCTGCTCCCCACCCATCACGGAGATCCGCGCATTGGGCCACATCCACAGCATTCTCGGCTGGTAGGCCCGTCCGCACATGGCGTAGTTGCCGGCGCCGAAGGAACCGCCGATGATGATGGTGAACTTGGGCACGTGCGAGGTGGCGACCGCGGTCACCATCTTTGCGCCATCTTTTGCGATTCCGGAATTTTCGGACGCCTTTCCAACCATAAACCCGGAAACATTTTGCAAGAATATCAATGGAATGTTTCTTTTATTGCACATCTGTATGAAGTGCGTTCCCTTCAAGGCACTGTCAGAAAAAAGGATACCGTTGTTGGCCACGATACCGACCGGGTAACCGTGGATGCGGGCGAAACCACATACCAGGGTTTTGCCGTAACGGGCTTTGAATTCATGAAAATCACTTCCGTCAATGAGACGTGCGATGACCTCTTTTACCTTGTAGGGATAGCGGGTATCGCGCGAGACGATGCCGTAAATTTCCTCGATCGGATAAGCCGGGCTGACCGACTCGCGCATCTCCAATGGGTTGTCTTTTTTACGGTTCAGGTAGGAAACGGCTTCGCGGGCAAGCTGCAAAGCGTGGCGGTCATCGAGGGCAAAGTGGTCGGTGACACCGGACCTGGAACAGTGCACCTCGGCGCCGCCCAGTGATTCCGCGTCGACGATCTCGCCGGTCGCCGCCTTGACCAGCGGCGGGCCACCGAGAAAAATCGTACCCTGGTTTTTGACGATGATCGACTCGTCGCTCATGGCGGGCACGTAGGCGCCGCCGGCCGTACACGAACCCATAACCACGCCGATCTGCGGAATATTGGCGGCGGATAACTGGGCCTGGTTATAAAAAATCCGCCCGAAGTGATCGCGGTCGGGAAAAATTTCATCCTGCAGGGGCAGGAAGGCGCCGCCGGAATCGACCAGGTAGATACAGGGCAGCGTGTTTTCCAGTGCGATTTCCTGGGCGCGCAGATGTTTCTTCACCGTGATTGGCAGGTAGCTGCCGCCCTTGACGGTCGCGTCGTTGGCGATGATGACGACTTCCTGTCCACTGACACGGCCGACACCGGTGATGATCCCGGCTGCGGGCGCCTGGCCGTCGTACATGCCAAAGGCCGCCAGCGGCGAAAGCTCCAGGAACGGCGTGCCCGGATCGAGCAGTTGTTTGACCCGCTCGCGCGGCAACATCTTGCCGCGCTGGGTATGCTTGCTGCGGGCTTTTTCTCCACCGCCTTGCTCGATGAGTTCGAGTTTTGCCTGCAGGTCCGCCACCAGTGCCCGCATATTGGCATCATTGGCGGCAAACTCGTTGCTGTTTTTATCGATTTGCGATTGGATGATTGCCATGGCCGGATTATGGCAGTTCGAGGGCCAGGGCGGTGGCTTCACCGCCACCGATACACAGGGCCGCCACGCCTTTTTTCAGACCGCGTTGCTTGAGGGCATTGATCAATGTAACCACCACCCGCGCGCCGGAAGCGCCGATCGGGTGACCGAGGGCGCAGGCGCCGCCGTTGACATTCATCCTGGCGTGGTCGATATTGAGCACGTGCATGGCGGCCATCGTGACGGTCGCAAATGCCTCGTTTACCTCGAACAGGTCAACTTCATCAATGCTCCAGCCGGCCTTTTGCAGAACCTTTTCAATGGCGCCGATCGGCGCCGTGGTAAACCACTCGGGATCCTGCGAAAAAGTTGCATGGGCGACGATCGTGGCCAATGGCGTAAGCCCCAGTTCGGCCGCCTTTTCCGCCGACATCAGCACGGTTGCGGCGGCGCCGTCGGAAATCTTCGATGATGATGCCGCGGTCACCGTTCCATCCGGTTTGAATGCAGCGCGCAGCGAGGCAATCTTGCCGATGTTGCAGGCCGGCGGTTCCTGGTCATCAGAGATCACGGTCTCACCCTGGCGGGTCTTGACCGTAACCGGCGTAATCTCATCCTTGAACTGGCCTTGCATGGCCGCCAGGGCGCGCTCAATCGAGGCGGTTGCAAAGGCGTCCTGCTGTGCGCGGGTGAAGTTGTATTTTTCCGCGCAGCGCTCGCCAAACACACCCATCATCAACTTGTCATCGGGGTTCTGCAGACCGTCCCAGAACATGTGGTCGAGGACTTCGCCGTGACCCATGCGGTAACCGCCGCGGGCCTTTAGCAGTATGTAGGGTGCGAGCGTCATGTTCTCCATGCCGCCGGCCACCACGATCTCCGAGGAGCCCACCAGGATCTGGTCGTGACCGATCTGGATGGTTTTCATGGCGGACCCGCAGGCCTTGTTGATCGTGACCGCGCCCGCCGAAGTCGGTATGCCGGCCTTGCGTGAGGCGATACGTGCCGGCGCCTGGCCGATACCTGCCGGCAGTACACAGCCCATCAACACGTCATCGACGGCCGCCGGGTTGACGCCGGCCTGGTCGAGTGCGCCGCGTATGGCTGCGGCGCCGAGTTCGTCACATGAAACCGTGGCAAACTGGCCCTGGAAAGAGCCGATGGGGGTGCGCTTGGCACCGACAATGACGATTTTGCTGTTCATCTCTCAACACTCCATCTTGCAATTGAATGGTTGGTTTGCGGTACGAAATTCCAGTCTTCTACAAACCCGTCTGCTACAGGCCAAGCAGTTCACGCCCGATCAGCATCCTGCGGATCTCGTTGGTGCCCGCGCCGATTTCGTATAACTTGGCATCACGCAATATGCGTCCTGCCGGAAACTGGTTGATATAACCGTTGCCGCCCAGTGTCTGGATGGCTTCAAGCGCGACCCGGACCGCGCACGCAGATGCCTGCAACAGGCAGGCTGCAGGATCGATGCGTGAGCGCCGTCCGTCGTCGTAATCCCCTGCGGTCCTGTAAATAAAAGCACGCGATGACTGCAGGTCCGTGTAGATGTCCGCCAGCTTGGCCTGCATGATGCCAAAGGAGCCAATCGCGCGGTCAAATTGTTTGCGCTCCTGCATGTAAGGGATGACCAGGTCGATACAGGCCTGCATCAGCCCAAGTGGCCCGCCGGACAACACCAGCCGCTCGGTATTCAGACCTCGCATCAGCAATTTTACAACCTGGTTGACTTCTCCCAGGACGTTCTCCGCCGGTATTGCACAATCCTCGAAGATCAGTTCGCAGGTATTGGAACCACGCATGCCGAGCTTGTCCATTTTGGGTGCGGTGGTGAAGCCGGGCATGCCTTTTTCAACCAGGAACCCGGTCATGCACGCTGAACCTGCAGCCTTGCCGGCGGTGCGCATATAGACAATCAGGACATCGGCTTCCGGCCCGTTGGTTATCCACATTTTTGAGCCGTTGGCCAGCCAGTGCGTGCCGTGTTGTTCGGCGCGGCAACTCATGGAACCAACCACGTCAGAGCCGGCGCCCGACTCGGACATGGCCAGCGCACCGACCAGTTCACCGCTGCACAGCCCCGGCAGAAACCTGCGCCGCTGCGCTTCCGTGCCGTT
>JBFZEL010000527.1:0-3845 GCA_041306925.1 Lysobacterales bacterium | reverse complement strand
CGTCACGGCAATACTGACAGCTCATAACTACCGGGTTGCACCCGCAGCACGCTGCCCTGCGCATACCAGTCACCCAGCACGATCCGTTGGGCGTTACGTCCCTGTAATTCGAGGTCATGGGTGGCGGGGCGGTGGGTGTGGCCGTGAATCATCCTGTAAACGCCGTGACGCTTGAATGCGGCCTTCACCTCGTCGGGATTAACGTCCATGATGCTCATGTCCAGTTCGCCCTTGTGCGCGGCGCTTGCATCGCGTGCGTGCAGGGCAATTTGCAGACGTTCGTGAGGACTTTTGGCCAGGAAATCCTGCTGCCATGCGGGGTTCCTGACCACAGTTCTGAATTGCTGGTAGGCAGTGTCATCCGTACACAGGCTGTCGCCGTGCATCAGCAAAACACGCTCACCGTAAAGGTCAGCCACGTGTTCTTCGGGTAAAAGCTCCACCCCGGCCAGGCTGGCATAGTTTTTCTGCAACAGGAAGTCGCGGTTGCCGTGCATAAAATAGCAGCGCGTGCCGTTTTGCACGAGCTGTTGCAAGGCACCGGCAACATCGACCGAACACTTTGAAGGCACATCGTCACCCAGCCAGAATTCAAAAAGATCACCCAGGATGTAGAGGGCGTCTGCGTGGACCGCTTCATCCAGCAAAAAACTCAGCAGTTGGGCAGTGGTTGCCGGTCTCCGGTCATCCAGGTGTAAATCGGAAATGAATAAAGTGGGCACTTTCAGCCTGATGGCACGGCGGTGATTTCAACCGACTCGATGATAACGGGTTCAAGCGGCGCATCCTGCGCGCCGGTTTCGACAAAACGAATATCATCAACCACGTCCATGCCGTCGATGACACGGCCGAACACGGCATAACCCCAAGTGGTGGAGTTTTCCTTGCTGACGTGGTCAAGCGAACCGTTCTTTTCCACGTTGATGAAGAACTGGGATGTCGCAGAATCCACAACGTCGGTGCGCGCCATGGCAATCGTACCGCGATCGTTTTTGAGACCGTTGTCGGCCTCGTTGGCGATGGGGTCACGGGTTGTCTTGGCGACGAGATTCGTCCCATTTTCGCCGGCCACAGCCTCCAGTCCGCCGCCCTGTATCATGAAGTAGCTGATGACACGATGGAAAACCGTGCCGTTATAGAAACCGTCTCTGGCGTATTGCAGGAAATTTTCTACCGAGAGCGGCGCCTCTTTGGGGAACAGCTCCAACCGGATGTCACCGCGGCTGGTGTGCAGGATGACCTGCGGGTTGCCGGTATCCTGCTGGGCGCTTGCAACAGACAAGCTGAATGACATCACGGCTAAAAAGGCAATCAACTGCTTCATGGTGTGGGTCTCCGCATTTTCGAGGTCGGTTCTGCCAATGATACTGGGCTGGCGTGCCAGTATAAAGCGGCTTTCGTCAGAACGGCGGCGCGACTGCAGAAATCCGCTTGTTCCGCTGCATTTTCATAGTCTATCCAAGGGCATATTTATGGTAGTATTTGCCATCGGTGTCGATAATTAAAACAGCCACATGGCACCGTCTGGGTAGTATTAAAATTATCATCATAATTCAAATAGATATGAATTTCCGGAGTAAAAACATTTAATGGCTGAACTCGCTAAAGAAGTCCTGCAGGTCAACCTCGAAGACGAGATGCGCAAGTCCTATCTGGACTATGCCATGAGCGTCATTGTCGGCCGTGCATTACCCGATGTCAGGGATGGCCTGAAACCGGTTCACCGGCGTGTGCTTTTTGCCATGAGTGAACTTGGCAATGACTGGAATAAAGCGTACAAAAAATCCGCCCGTGTCGTGGGTGATGTTATCGGTAAATACCACCCGCACGGCGACTCCGCCGTCTACGACACCATCGTACGCATGGCGCAACCCTTTGCGATGCGTTATATGCTGGTCGATGGCCTGGGTATCTTTGGTTCGGTGGACGGTGATGCAGCGGAGGCCATGCGTTACACCGAGGTCCGCATGTCACGGCTGGCCCATGAACTGTTGGCTGATCTCGACAAGGAGACCGTCGATTTCGGACCGAACTACGATGAATCCGAATACGAACCGCTGGTGCTTCCCACCCGCGTGCCGGGTCTGCTGATCAATGGATCGGCCGGTATCGCGGTCGGCATGGCCACCAATATTCCACCGCACAACCTCACTGAAGTCATCAATGCCACCATCGCCCTGATTGAAAACCCGGACCTTGATATCGCTGGCATCATGCAACATCTGCCGGGACCGGATTTCCCGACCGCCGGTATAATCAATGGCGCACAGGGTATTTACGACGCATATCACACAGGGCGTGGCCGCATTTACATGCGCGCCGTGACACACGTCGAAACCAATGAGCATAGTGGCAAGAACACGTTGATCGTCACCGAGTTGCCCTACCAGGTCAATAAGGCGCGTTTGCTGGAAAAAATCGCCGAACTGGTCAAGGACAAAAAGCTGGATGGCATCACTGAATTGCGTGATGAGTCCGACAAGGACGGCATGCGTGTCGTCATCGAGTTACGCCGCGGCGAGGTGCCCGAGGTCATTCTGAATAACCTCTACAAGCAGACCACGATGCAGAACGTTTTCGGCATCAACATGGTTGCACTGGTTGATGGCCAGCCACGGTTGCTGAATATCAGGGAGGTTCTGCAGGCGTTTATTGGTCACCGCCGTGAAGTGGTTACCCGGCGTACCCTTTTCGATCTGCGCAAGGCGCGCAGCCGCGCCCATGTACTTGAGGGTCTGACCGTTGCCCTGGCCAACCTCGATGAACTGATCGAGATGATCAAGACGTCTCCATCACCGGCGGAGGCCAAGGACCGCCTGGTAGCCAAATTGTGGGACCCCGGCGTGGTGCGTGTGATGCTGGGACAGGGCGGGGCCGAGACTTCGCGGCCTGAAAGTCTCGATCCCCAATTCGGTCTCAAGGAAACCGGCTACCAGTTGTCGCCGGTTCAGGCCCAGGAAATTCTCAACATGCGTCTGCACAGGCTGACCGGGCTTGAGCAAGAAAAGCTGACCACGGAATACGAGGAGATTCTCGCCATGGTGAGGTCTTTACTGGAAGTCCTTTCTGACCCGGGCCGCCTGATGGCCGTGATCCGTGAGGAGTTGGCAGAGATCCTGGAAAAATACGGTGATGCGCGACGCACCGTCATACTCGAGGATAAACTCGATCTGAGTCTCGAGGACCTGATCACCGAGGAAGACGTGGTGGTCACCATTTCCCACGAGGGCTATGCCAAGTCGCAGTCGCTGGACCGTTACCAGGCACAGCGACGGGGCGGCAAGGGCAAGTCGGCGACCAAGGTCAAGGAAGAGGATTTTATCGACAAGTTATTTGTCGCCAATACGCATGACACGCTGCTGTGTTTCACCTCGCGCGGCAAGATCTACTGGCTCAAGGTGTATGAACTTCCGCAGGCAAGCCACGTCAGTCGCGGCAAACCCATCGTCAACCTGCTGCCGCTGGAGAAGGACGAACGTGTCAACGCCGTATTGCCGGTGCGTGAATATTCCGATGACCGTTTTGTTTTCTTCGCGACACGTAACGGTATCGTCAAGAAGACCCCGTTGAAGGCTTACAGCAATCAGCGCGCCAACGGCATCTGGGCGATCAACCTCGACGAGGACGACGAACTGGTCAATGTCGAAATTACACATGGTGGCAGCGAGGTCATGCTTTTCTCAAGCTCCGGCAAATGCATCCGCTTCGCGGAAAAGAATGTCAGTTCGGTCGGGCGCACGGCAAGGGGTGTCATCGGCATCCGTCTGCAGAAGGATCAACAGGTCGTTTCCATGCTGGTAATGGGGGAAGGTGACATTCTCACCGTCACCGAACGCGGTTACGGT
>JBFZEL010000526.1:0-2558 GCA_041306925.1 Lysobacterales bacterium | reverse complement strand
CACCCTCGACAGCGACGCAATCCTCGACGCTGCCACTCTGGCCGAATTGGTTGCCGCGCTCGAATCCGATCCGACACTGGCCGCGGTGCAGCCCGTATTGCGCCAGCCCGACGGCAGCCTGCACCATGCCGGCGCCGCCGTCAGCCCGGCCGGCACCACCCGGCTGCTATCTCCGCCTGCCGCCACACACACCCCGGTTACTGTCGATGCGGTGGGCAGCGCCTGCGCGCTATGGCGGCGGGCGGCGGTGGACGACGCCGGCGGCTGGGACGCATGGCTATGGTACTACGAGGACGTTGACCTGTCCCTGCGCCTGCGCGGCGCCGGGCTGACCGTAGCGGTGCTGCCGACGCTGGCTGCCCTGCACGAATGGGGCGGCACTATGGGCCGGCAGCGCTCGCTGACGCGCTTCTACCGCCAGGAATACGCGCGACGACGCATGTTGGGCAAACTGCCGGCCGGGGAACTGGCCCGGCGTTTGCCACGATTGCTCTATCATGAGCTTTGGCTGCTGGTCTGGTCGCTGGTGCGCGGTATAACCGATATCCCCACCACGCGCGGCGGGTCACTGCTCTATCCCGCCGCCTGGCTGGCTTCGCTCCTGCCACGCCATTGACAGCGCCGGGCCCGGTCGTTACAATACCTTCATGCAGACGGTAACACCGGGTTGGCGGCAGCGCTGGGAGCTGCTGTGCACCCTCGCCTTCAAGGAGTTGAAAGTCCGCTACAAGAGCAGTTGGCTGGGCTTTCTCTGGTCTCTGGTCGTGCCCCTGTCGCTGATGGGGGTTTTCATCATCGTCTTCCGTTACCTGATGAAATTCGACATCACCCCGACCTTTCTGCTTACCGCCCTTTTTCCCTGGACTTTTTTTTCGCTCAGCATCGCTTCGGTAACCGGCAGCTTCGTCGATAACGGCAACCTGATCAAGAAAGTCAACTTCCCCCGCGAGCTGCTGCCCGCCTCGGTGGTGCTCGCCAATTTCATCAATTTCGCCCTTTCCATGCTGGTGTTGTTGCTGTTCGACATCACCTGGAGCCCCTACCTGTTCGCCGTGCCGCTGGTCATGCTGCTGCAATTCATCTTCACCTTCGGCCTGGCTCTGATCGTGGCCGCGACGCAGGTGTACTGCCGCGATACCCGCTATATCGTCGAGATTACCCTGCTCCTGTGGTTTTACCTGACGCCGATATTCTACCCGCTGGAACTGGTGCAGGGCATCTCCAAGGAACTGCTCTATGTCTTTCTCCTTAATCCCATGGCCGGGCTCACCGTGCTCTACCGCGACCTGATCATCAACGCCATGTTTTCCTCCCTGCAACTGACCACTTTCACCATTGCCGTATGCCTGTTTTTCGGTTTGGGCGGATGGCTGGTTTTCCGCCGCCTGCGGCATAATTTGGCCGACCATGTCTGACCCCATCCTTGCCGTCAACGGCATCAGCAAGCGCTACCGCATCTATTTCGAAAAGCCCTCGCTCATTCGATCGGTGCTGCCCGCCCTGGTCGGCGCGGGCGTGTACCGCGAGTTCTGGGCGTTGCACGACATGTCCTTTACCGCCAACCGCGGTGAATGCCTCGGCATCATTGGCGCCAACGGATCAGGCAAGAGCACCCTGCTCAAGGCCATTGCCGGCGTCACCACGCCGACCAGCGGCAGCATCACCGTCAACGGGGCAATTTCCTCGCTACTCGAGCTGGGCGCAGGTTTCCATCCCGAGCTGACCGGGCGCGAAAACATCTACCTCAACGCCAGCATCCTCGGATTGACCCGCGCGGAAATCAACCTGCGCTTCGACAAAATCGTTGATTTTTCCGGTTTGCATGAATTCATCAACACCAGGCTTTACACTTATTCATCCGGCATGTGCCTGCGCCTCGGCTTCGCCATAGCCATCAATGTGCCCTTCGACCTGCTGCTCATCGATGAAATAATCGCCGTCGGCGACCCCGCCTTCCAGCGCAAATGTGGCGAGCATATTCAAGGCATGATCTCCGCCGGCAAAACCATCGTCATCGTTTCCCATAATATGAGCGCCATCGCCGGATTATGCACCCGCGCCATCCGGCTGGAACACGGCCAGATCAACGCTGACGGCCCCGCCCCGGAAATCACCAGATCTTTTCTTGATATTTGCCAGGAACGCGACTGACCATGGCGAGAGTTCTTATCATCACCGATGAATTACCTCCACTGACAGGCATGCCGGTCGGGGGGCGGGGAATCCGTATTCAGCGAGTGGTCGACGGCCTTCTCCGGAACAACAACGAACCAATTTGTGCCTTCGACCGGCGGCCATTACACCGTTTGCCGCACGACCCAACCCGCCACCGGCAATTATTCACGCACGCCGAATCGCTCGCCGACTACCAGAAATTGATTGACGATATTAAGCCGGATGTGCTCCTTTTCAGTCCCTGGTCACTCGCCCTGCCGTTGACCGAAGCACCCGGGCGGCTGCCAATACCGGTTATCGTTGATATCTGCGGGCCGCTGGTCCTGGAAAACCTCTACGCCCAGGACCGCCCAAGTTATCGGCAACTCGCCGGCAAGATCGCG
>JBFZEL010000525.1:0-3851 GCA_041306925.1 Lysobacterales bacterium | reverse complement strand
TACGATTAACACGGCCTTTGGCCAGTTGATCTGGAGTGACGAATTTGACACCGGATCGTCTCTAAACCCTTCTGTCTGGTCCTATGACCTGGGTGCGGGCGGCTGGGGCAACCAGGAACTGCAGAGATATACCAACGCTCCTGAGAATGTCCGGGTGGAAAATGGCAACCTCGTGATCACCGTCCGCGAAAACCAGGGCGCTTACACCTCGGCCCGGGTGCGAACCGAGGACAAGCTGACCTTTAAATACGCCTCGATCGAGGCGCGCATAAAGGTTCCCGACCTTGCCAATGGTCTATGGCCGGCATTCTGGACCCTGGGTAATAACTTCAGCGAGGTCGGCTGGCCTTACTGCGGGGAACTGGACATCATGGAAATGGGCAGTGGCTCAGCCATCTCGGCCGGTGTCATCAACCGGCGTGTCGGTTCCGCTGCGCACTGGGACAACGCGGGCGCCTGGGCGAGTTATTCCCAATACCTAAATCTCGCCGCCGACCTCGATGATGGATTTCATATCTTCAGCATGGATTGGACCCCCGAGCGCATCACGACCTATATCGATGAAAAACAGGTATGGACCTACTACATCAAGCTTGACGCCTGCGCAGATTGCAGCGAGTTCCACCAACCGCATTTTGCGATCCTCAACATGGCGGTCGGCGGGAACTACACCGGTCTGCTCAACAGCAGCCAGATCACCGCCGCCACGCCTGCCGAGATGCTCGTTGACTATGTCCGTATCTACGACAACGGTTTTACCGTGCTGGGGGGTTCCGCCGCGCCCGCCAGCGGGATCGGCCCCGAATATTCCGGCTCGTGGTACAACACCGGCCAAAGCGGGCATGGGTTCTCCATGGAGATCGGCCAGACGGAAGACGGCGCACCACTGGCCGTGGTCTACTGGTACACCTACGACAAGCTCGGCAAACCTCTCTTCCTGGTTGGCAACGGCGTGCCTGATGGCTACACGCTGGAGGTTCAATTCGAGTCCCCGCGCGGAATGGTCTATGGTGAATTTGACAAGGAAAGCGTGATCCGGGAAAACGGGGGAACGGCTACTTTCAGCTTTGCGGATAAAGATAACGCGACCTTCAGCTACACGCCTTCGGAATTTTCAGCTTCGGCCTGGGGCCATACTGCCATCGACTCGTTACCGCTGGTCAAACTTTTCGCGATTCCGGTTGCCGGCGCCAAAACGGCGAGCGCTCAGCGCTGACAAACGGGGCAGTAATAACTCGAACGCTGGCCGATGACCTTGTGCGCTATGGTCGCACCGCACTGGAAGCAATCGCTGCCGGCGCGGTCATACACCAGCAGTTCTTGGGCGAAATAACCCGGCGCGCCGTCAGAATTGACAAAGTCCCGCAAGGTCGTACCGCCACGCCGGATGGCCCGCTCCAGCACATCGCGAATGGCGCCAACCAGGCTCTCATAACGCTGCCTGGAAATTCTGCCGGCGGCGCGTTGCGGGTGGATACCCGCCATGAACAACGCCTCCGAGGCATAGATGTTGCCGACACCGACAACGATGTGGCCATTCATGATGAAATTCTTGATGGCTACCTGCCGGGCGCGCGAGCAGCGGTACAGGTAGCCAGCCGTGAAATCGGCTGACAACGGCTCCGGGCCGAGTTCGCGCAATAATTCGTGTGACTGCAGTTCACCGTCCAGCCATAAGAAAGCGCCGAAACGCCGCGGGTCGTTAAAACGCAGGCACACGCCATTTTGCATTTCAATATCGAAATGATCGTGTTTTTGGTGACTGTCGGGGTGCGGCAGGATGCGCAATGAACCGGACATGCCAAGATGGATCAGCAGGGCGCCCTGCTGCAGTTTCAGCAACAGGTATTTGCCGCGTCTTTGCAGGCTGACAAACTTCTGACCTTCGGCCCTTGAGACCTCGGCGGGAACCGGCCAGCGCAGTCGCCGGTCGCGGACTATGACACGCGCGACGCGCTGGTTCAGCAAGTGCGGTTCGATACCCCTGAGGGTCGTTTCTACTTCCGGTAATTCAGGCACTTGAACTTAAGACCCGTGTGTCAGCAGCATTGTAAATCAAGCGGTGTTAGCATTTGCTCCCATGGACGATATTACACTGGTTGGCATTGACACGGGCGGCACCTTTACCGACATCGTGGTACTCGAACGCCGCGAAAATGCCGATGTCATGCGCCACTGCAAGGTGCTTTCCGACCCGGCCGATCCCTCCGGTCCGATCGTCGAGGGGTTGCGGCGAATGGGCCTGGAAAATCGCAAACTGCAGATCATCCACGGCACCACCGTCGGCACCAACGCGGTGCTGGAAGGCAAGGGTGCGCGCGTCGCCTATGTCAGCAGCAGGGGTTTTGCCGACGTGTTGACGCTTGGCCGACAGGAACGGCAACAGGTCTATCAGCTCATACAGCCAGAGACCGAACCGCCCGTGCCACGCGAACTGTGCCTGGAAGTGACGACCCGCATTTCATCAAGCGGCGAACTGCTCGCACTCAGCAGTGATGAAGAACTGGCTCAGCTCAGGGCCGCTCTGGAAGCGCTGGATATCGAGTCGGTGGCGGTCAACCTGCTGTTTTCTTTTTTGAGGCCGGAACAGGAACGACGGATCGCTGCAAGGCTGGAAGACCGGTGGTTTGTGTCCTGCTCCAGCAGGATCCTGCCCGAGGTCCGGGAATACGAACGGGGTATGGCCACCTGGCTGAATGCGAGCGTCGGACCGGTCCTCTCGCGTTACCTGAAACGACTTCAGAGCCGCCTCCCCGGGTCCAGTATTGCGGTCATGCAGAGCGCCGGCACGACCATCGCGGCGGAACAGGCCGCCGACCAGGCGGTGCGCCTGCTGCTGTCCGGACCGGCGGGTGGCCTGGCGGCGGCGCGCAGCATCGCCGCGCAGACCGCGACACCTAAGCTGATGAGCTTTGACATGGGCGGCACCTCGACGGACGTGGCGCTGTTCAACGGCGAGATACCCCTCACCCTGCACTGCCGGCTCGGCGCCTGGCCCCTTTCGATTCCCTCAGTGGATATCCATACCATCGGCGCTGGCGGCGGTTCCATCGCCCGGGTGGACCGGGCCGGTATGCTGTTGGTCGGGCCGGAGTCGGCAGGTGCCAGCCCCGGACCTGCGTGTTATGGCCAGGGTGGTGAGCAGGCTACGGTCACCGATGCCAACCTGGTGCTGGGAAGGTTGCCTGGAAACATCCTGCTGGGCGGATATCTGCCGCTGGACTTGGAGGCTGCAGAAACAGCGGTCGCAAAACTGGCCAGGGACATGGGTTGTGGTCCGCTCGAAGCGGGGCGGGGTATCGTGCGCCTGGCCAACGAGCACATGGCGCGTGCGCTCAGGGTTATTTCCGTTGAACGCGGCCACGATCCGGCTGATTATGCCTTGCTTTGTTTTGGCGGCGCCGGTGGTCTGCACGCCTGTGACCTGGCCGAATTGCTCAACATGAAGCGCATCATCATCCCGGCCAGGGCAGGCGTTTTATCGGCCATGGGTATGCTGGTCAGCGAGCCCGGGCGGGAGTTGTCGATGGCGGTGCTCAAACCGCTGGCTGGACTGGCCGATAAAGAGATCGGGCAATGGTTCCAGTACCTGGAGGAAGATGCGCGCAAGCAACTTGTCAACGAAGGTTGTGCAGGGCCAGGTGTGTGCTTCAGGCACCGGCTTGAACTCCGCTACAAAGGCCAGAGCGCGACCATCGGCATTGACTGGTGCGCCGGTGAGGCGCACGAGGTGAAATTTCACCAGGCGCATCAGAAAGCCAGCGGATTACGCCTGCCACACCCGGTCGAGTTGGTGAACATTCGCCTGAGCGCCCGTGCGCCGGCTGTCCTGAAGTCGATCGATGTGCGCC
>JBFZEL010000524.1:0-3877 GCA_041306925.1 Lysobacterales bacterium | reverse complement strand
CGCGTTATCAGGGTCTCGGCAGCAGCCGTGCGTATGGACTTGGCAGCCAGTATACAGCCTGATTCCTTTTCAACGACCAGCACTTCCCACTGCGAGACCCCGGCGTTTACCGCACGGTTTTCCGACCAGGTTCTCCAGCGCTCACTCGCCCCGACCGGCAGTTCCTCGACCACCTGTGGCAGACCGTCGGCAAACCAGTAATGGATAATGGTCAAAGGCTGCCTTGCGCCCGTGATTTCGGAAAAAAAGTAGCGCGCGTCATCGGCCTGTTGGATGCTCTGGGCAATAGTGACGGGCTCCCGGGACCGGATATTCCTGGCAAACTCGGCCCTGGAGACAGTGACGTCAGCGGGGCAGGTCGACAGGTCCGGGATAAAGGTCAGATCAAGCGCAATGTTGGTGACCGGCGAGTCAATCAGCACGGCGCTGCCGGCAACCATGAATACGCCCCTGAGCGGTTGTGTGCTGCTGGCAGTCGCGCCGGTCAGTTCCGGTAATGTTGCGCCAACCTGGACTTCACCCAGCGGGACGGGGTTTACCGCTATGGCCATCTGGTTGCGCCCGCCCACGGCTTGGGCGATATCTTCGCTCAGGTTCTGCAGTATGGTTTGAGTAAGTTCCGGGGTTGCCTCAGTGTAGCTGTGACCGGCAAATACGAAGTCCCTGGTTTTAATTTGGAGTTGACTGAACCGGGGGCGCCACTCAAGACCTTTGCCCCGGTAGAGCAGGTTGATGTCACCGGACAGGTTTGCGGTAACGCTGTTTCCGATTTCATCTTTAACATCAACTATAGCTTCCATGTATATGATTTGATTTATAAATGAAAATTTTATCTTGCGAATATCATAGACCCCGGCAGCAGTGGCCTGGGTCCTTAAGACACTCTCGAACCGGTTTTCCAGCCAGCGGTTGTCCAGCCTGATCAGCGTGTCGATATTTTCCAGTTCCGCCAGCGCAAACAAGGCATTTACAGCGCGCTGGTTTTGCAGCGAGGCCAACTCGGTCGCCGGTTGCACGGTTTGCTGCAGGGCGCAGCCGGCCATGAACTGCAGGCTGGTGGCCATGCACAAGAGGCTGACAATGATTTTACGCATGCTGATTGTTTGTCGTGCTCCCTGTTTCATTAACCCGTCTTCGGGTTAATGGTTTCCCTGCCGCTATATTAAATTATTTTTTGAGTTCCGATCTCCACACAGACAGCCGTCGGTGACGATTTTCGCAAAATACCGCCGGCGGTGTCAGGCCAAAATCGCCGCGGGCCAATCGCAGGGGTACAATACCCGCAGTGCCAGACTGATCCCGGAGCTAGACACCATGCGAATTGAAAACGACGTGAAGCTGGATTTCAGTGACGTTTTGATCCGTCCCAAACGCAGCACCCTGACAAGCCGGAAGAACTTTGACCTGCAGCGCACGTTCACCTTCATGCACAGCGGGCGGACCTGGACCGGGGTGCCGGTCGTGGCTGCTAACATGGATACAACGGGAACATTTGAAATGGCGCGTGTGCTGTCTGCCCACAAGATGATTACGGCCTTGCACAAGCATTATTCCATCGACGATTTGACAGCGTTTTTTGCAGACTTTGACGATCCGGATTTCGTCGCCTATTCACTCGGAATCCGGGATGTGGATTTCGACAAGCTCGCGACCGTGCTCAAAGCGGGGCTGGGTGATAAATTCAACTTTATCGTGCTGGATGTTCCCAATGCGTACCTCGAAAGGTTTGTACTGAAGGTCAAGGAACTGCGAACCTTGTGCCCCAATCACACGATCATTGCCGGCAATTGTGTCACCAATGAGATCACCGAGGAGATTCTTCTGCGCGGCGCCGACATCGTCAAGGTGGGCATCGGCAGCGGCAGCGCGTGCACCACGCGCAGGATGACGGGTGTCGGCTATCCGCAGCTGAGTGCAATCATCGAATGTTCAGATGCGGCGCACGGCATGAGCAATCCGGCCACCGGTGTCGGACTGGTCATGTCGGATGGTGGCGCGGTGTACCCGTGCGATGCCGCCAAGGCGTTTTGCGGTGGCACCGACTTCCTGATGAGCGGTCAGTTTTTCTCGGGTTTCAAACAGTCCGGCGGCAGGTTGATCGAGAAGGACGGCCAGTTATTCAAGGAATATTACGGCATGAGTTCACATACGGCGATGAAGAACCACTACGGCGGCGTCGCCAGGCACCGCGCCAGTGAGGGCCGCGAAGTGCTGTTGCCATACAAGGGCGATGTGAATGATTTTGTCGATGAATTGTTCGGCTCGCTGCGCAGCACGGCGACCTATATCGGCGCACTGAAACTCAAGGAGTTTTCCAAGCGGGCGACGTTTTTGCTGGTCAACAACCAGTTGAACCGTTCGCTCGAGCAATATGAGTGAAGTCCGGAAGGCCGCAACCAATCCACTCCTGACCACAGCCGGCCTGCTTCAACTGACAAGGGCCGACGGTGATCCGCGTCTATTTCCAGGCGCAGCCGACGATCACCAGGACCAGGGCGCATTTGACCTCGGTGCCGTACCTGGTGCGCCAGCCGAATTCGGGTGTGATGACATCCCAGAAGCGCTGCAGATCGCCCTTGATCCCCGGGTCATAAGCAAAATGGACCAGGCCCGGGGTATAGGCAAAGGGCACATCAGGCAGCGGTTGGTCGAGCATTTTGAGCAGGTTCGGCCTGGGTGGATAATGGAACTCCTTTTGAAAGTCGTTGCTGTCCTGTGCCAGGGGTTTGCCAAACAACCGGTCGGCGGCCGATTCCTCGGTGCTGTACTGCCTGGCCAGGATGGTGCTTGTCAGCACTTTTCTTTCCGTCTCGCTCATGTTTTCCAGGTCACGTTGCACGGGTCGTGCAGCGAATTCCGCGACTGTTGGGTCTGGCAAGGGGCTGACAGGCTCGGCTTTCGACTGTTTTTCCACCAGCTTTTCGGACGGTTCGGGTAGAGCCTCCGGAACCGGTTCCGGCACGGGTTGTGGCGGCGGTGTTGTCACTGCCGTTTCCGGCACAGCGGTGAGGGGCGACTGCGTTCTGACCGTGGTCAGCTCTAGCAGGAGCCTTGGCCGGGGGACTGGTAAAGGCGGGGTTTCCTTGCCGGTGGGTAGCAGCAGAATGACGGCGTGCAAAGCAATGGACGAGGAAAATGCCAACCAGATAGCAGCCCTTTTCCGCATGCTTGATTGCCCCTGTTTCAACCTGTATTTCTGCACCGTGAAATGATACCAATGCGCCGTTAAATTGCTGTTAATCCCATAAATTCTTTAGCTCTTTGCAGGTAAAAAGCTACCATGGCGGATTCTGCTATGCATGCAGCAACCATTGAATGTGTTTTTTAAGGCAGCGCGTTAACGGCGGAGGTTATTCATGAGAAGTCTTCCTGCACAGGTCTGGCGAATGATGCTGACCTACGCGCTGATGATGGCCGGGACCTCGTTGACGGTCCTCATCGCCGGTATCATTGGTACGCAGTTCGCGCCATCGCCCGGACTGGCAACCCTGCCGGTCGCACTGGCTGTCGTCGGACTGGCTGCTTCGACCCTGCCCACCGGCAGGTTGCAACAGCTTTACAGCCGCAGAAGGGTATTCATCGGTTACGGTATCCTCGCGGTGTCGGCGGCACTGCTGGCCATGCTGAGCCTGGTTTACCAGAGCTTTGGCGGGTTTTGCCTGGCGGCGGCACTGATGGGCTGGTCCGGGGCGGCGGGGCACCAGTACCGCTTTGCCGCGATGGAGTGCGTACCCGCCGAGCAGGTGCCAAAGGCGACCTCGGCCCTGCTGTTTGGCGGCATCCTGGCAGCCGTGGTAGGCCCTGAAATCGCTGTGCGTGGGCAATTTCTGCTATTGACGCCATTTGCCGGTTCCTATCTCCTGCTGGCGGTCATTTA
>JBFZEL010000523.1:0-5854 GCA_041306925.1 Lysobacterales bacterium | reverse complement strand
TGCGCGTAAAGGTTACCGGTGAGCCGCCTGCCGGCCCTGTACTGATCGCAGCCAATCACATTTCCTGGCTGGATATCCTCGTTTTGCACAGTACCTGCGCGATGGGTTTCGTGAGCAAGGCAGAGATCGAGAGCTGGCCGGTGTTCCGTTCTATTGCGCGTGTCGGCGGCACCATTTTTCACCAGCGTGGCAGCCACGATTCGGCCGCCGGTGTGAGCGCGCTGATGTCGCAACGCCTGCGCGAAGGACGGGCTGTCACGATCTTTCCGGAAGGCGGTATCCAGCCCGGTGCTCCGATACGGGTTTTTCATGCCCGCATGTTCCGCCCGGCGGTCGATGTTGGATGCCCGGTTCAGCCGGTCATGGTCCGTTATATGCGTGACGGACGTATCGATCAGGACGTGTCGTTCAGGGTGGGTGAGAGTATGTTGATGAACATATGCCGTCAACTGGCCAGGCCAAGAGCGATTGCCGATGTCCGTTTTCTGCCGCTCATCAGTTCGATCGACCAACCGCGCCGCGCCCTGGCGGATGGCGCAAGGGCTGCGGTTGTCAGCAGTTATGAGCAATTGCAATAAGCTTTGCATGAAACGCTCCAGGCTCACAGCAGATTCATTTGTACCCGCGTTCGGTCTGCGCAACACCCACACGCAGTCACTGATCAACAGCAGCGCTTACCGGCGGCGGATCGTCAGGCGGCGCTCGCAAGCCATGCTGGATGCAGAAAAGGACTGGATCCTCGACGGCGGCGACAACGTGCGTCTGCTGGGTCACTACTCGCCGCAAGCGGGTGACAGCAGGGGCCTGGCCGTGCTGTTCCACGGCTGGGAGGGCAGCAGTCGTTCCAACTATGTCGTGGCTGCCGGCGGTATGTTATACAACCACGGTTTTGACGTGTTCCGTCTGAATTTTCGCGACCACGGCGAAAGCCATCACATGAACGCCGGGCTGTTCCATTCGTGCCGGCTGGCCGAAGTGGTGCATGCCCTGCAGGACCTGCAGCGGCGCACGGGCGCTAAGGACTGGGCGCTTTCGGGTTATTCGCTGGGCGGGAATTTCGCCCTGAGGGTCGCCATGGCGGCACCCGCAGCCGGTCTGTCACTGCGGCAGGTGATTGCGGTCTGCCCGGTCATTTCACCATCGAATACGCTCAGGGCGATGGAGGAGGGGCCGCGCGGATACGAAAGTTATTTCATCCGAAAATGGGCGAAATCGATCAGGGTCAAGCAGACCCTGTTCCCCGACACCTGTGAATATGAAGAATGGCACAAGCTTGGAAACCTGCGCGAAAGAACCGGTTACCTGGCCACCCGCCACTACGAATTTGCATCACTGGACCAGTATTTCGACGGTTACTCGGTCGCCGGCGACCGCCTCAAAGCCATCGGCATACCTACGACCATCCTGACCTCGGCAGACGACATGGTGGTGCCGGTGAGCGATTTCATGGACCTGCCTGAAAATGACCATATCGAATTGCTGGTCACCCGTTACGGCGGCCATTGCGCATTCCTGAAAAACTGGAAAATGGAAAGCATGGCGGATGACGTGATTGTCGAGCGGGTGCTGAAGAATGCGCAATAGTTACGGGCTGATCGCCGCGGGTCCGTTCAAAATCTGAGTGAGAGGCAGCTCAGCCCGCCGTCGAGTTTGCGGAACTCGGACACATCCACCGTCCTGACCGCGTAGCCTGCCGATTCTATCAGGGTCCGCGTTTTTGGATAGCCTGCGGGGACGAGCACAGTGCCATTGATCCACACGCTGTTCGCGGCGTAAGCCTCGTCCGTCTTGACCTTCAACAGGTTGAACTTTTTAAATTCCGGCTTGCCGAGAAACTCCCCACAGGCCAAAAGATTGTTATTCTCCAGGTATCCAAGCCCGGTCTTCAGATGCAGGGCCTTGTTCAGTTCGACCGTCGAACCTGTCAAGCCGTGGTTCTGGAGGATCGAGATCAACTGCTCCGCCCCCTCCCAGTTGGTGCGTTCCGACAAGCCGATGTAATAGTGCTCGCCAACCATCATGACGTCCCCGGCTTCCAGGGTTCCCGGCGCCTCGATGATTTCCACCGCCGGGTAGAATTCGCGGATGGTTTTCAGCATCGGGCGTGTCTCCCCCTTGCGGGTCATGGCGCCCGGATTGGTGAGGATGGCACAGCGGGGTGTCAGCAAGGCAACGTCTTCGACAAAGGTCGAATCGGGAAACTTCTCATCCGCCGGCAGGACGGTAACCTGCAAGCCGCATTCCTGCAAGGCTTCGATATAGTCGGCGTGTTGCAGCAGTGCTTTGCCGTAGTCGGGCGGGCCAAGATTCGCGCTGCTTAAGCCGTTCACCATCGAACGGCAAGGTGTCCTGACGATTGCTTTGCTAAACATGATTTTTATTTTTCCACAGACTAAAGTGGTTGGAGATAATACAGGGACAGTGGATGGGCGACAAACGCGCGTGGAGCGGGTGATGGGAATCGAACCCACGTATTCAGCTTGGGAAGCTGAAGTTCTACCATTGAACTACACCCGCTATGCCACTGCGGACAGTCATTCTACTATGGCTTCAAGTGTAAATCAGCAGGCAAGTGCCTGCACGTGTGCACGGCTGGAACTTGCCAGCGCATGCAGGTCGTAACCGCCTTCGAGTATGGACGCCACCCGTCCCTGGCAACTGTCCGTGGCCAGGTCGCAGACCTGCTCCGTTATCCAGTGATAGTCTGCGTCCTGGAGTTCGATTTGCCCCAGTGGATCACGCTGATGGGCGTCGAATCCGGCCGAGACCAGGATCAGGTCAGGTGCAAAACTGTGGATGGCCGGGCAACCGAGTTTGCTCCAGATGCGTCTGAAAGCCTTGCTGCCGTCACCCGGCGCCAGCGGCAGATTCAGAATGTTGCCGCAACCGGTTTCTTCAACCTGGCCGGTTCCGGGATAGAGCGGCAACTGGTGGCTGGAGACGAATAAGACATCGGGGTTGCTTTCGAAAACCGCCTGTGTGCCGTTACCGTGATGCACATCGAAATCGACGATAGCGACCCGCCTGATGTCGGCATTTGCAAGCGCGTGCATGGCGCCGATGGCGACGTGGTTGAGCAGGCAGAAACCCATGGCGGCCGCCGCCTCACTGTGGTGGCCGGGTGGCCGGACGGCGCAAAATGCCCTCTGCGCCTGACCACCCAGGATCTGGTCGATGGCAAAGCACAGGGCGCCGCTGGCGCGCAGGGTCGCGTCGATCGAACCGTTGTTCAGGAAGGTGTCAGGGTCGATCGCAACTATGCCTTCGGTGGGTTCTTTTGCAGACAGGTCCGCCCAGAACTCCGGCGGGTGAACACGCGTGATCTGGGCGAGTGTCGCGCGCGGGGCCGGCAGTATTTCCAGCCCCTTGAGCCCCTCGATTCCACCGAGTACCGCCTTGACCCGCCGGGCAGACTCGGGGTGCTTGGGGCCAGGATTGTGACGTAAACAATCGTCGTGCTGGATGATGATTGTGCTCATTTACGCATTCTATGTCAGCAAAGACCATTCTGCCTGATTTGCATGGGACGATCAGAACAATGGCAGATTCGGGGTTTCCTTGACCTCTTCCATAACCACGTAGCTGCGCGAACCGTTGACGCCGGGCAACGCGAGGATTTTCTCGCCGAGCAGTTCGCGGTAGGCCTTCATGTCACTGACACGCGCCTTGATCAGGTAATCAAAATTGCCCGACACCAGGTGACATTCCATGATTTCCGGCAGTTTCCGCGCTTCTTCGCGGAACTTCCTGAAAGCATCGGGTGATTTGTGTGACAGGTCGATTTCAACAAACACCAGCAGGCTGACATTGACAAGCTCCGGATTCAGGATGGCCGTGTAGCCGCGGATAAAGCCCTGTCGTTCAAGGCGCCTGACGCGCTCGATGCACGGGGTTGGCGTCAGGTTGACCTTGCGTGCGAGTTGCACATTCGAGATCCTGCCATCGTTCTGCAGGCAGTCGAGGATGCGCCGGTCGGTGCGGTCAAGCGGCTTGGGATTCTGTGGCTTTTTGATCATTCTTTAATTTGCCGATGGGGTATAAAAAAGATTAAAACACTATTGAGACACGATCAACAGCGAATAAAACTGCTTTAATGTAGATAAAATGGTGATTTTACATACTTAGAGGTGCTGCCATGAGAATCGGTGTTCCCAAGGAAATCAAAAACAACGAGTTCCGCGTAGGCTTGGTGCCTGCATCCGTCCGTGAACTGGTTGCCCACGGTCACGAAGTTTATGTTGAAACCAATGCCGGCTTGGGTATTGGCATGGCGGATCAGGATTACGTGACTGCCGGCGCCAGAATACTCAACGACGCCAGGAGCATTTTTGACAAGGCCGAGATGGTCGTCAAGGTCAAGGAACCCCAGGCCGTTGAACGCGCCATGCTCAGGCCCGACCACGTGCTGTTTACCTACCTGCACCTCGCGCCCGACGCGCCGCAGACCGAGGGCCTCGTCAAGAGTGGCGCGACCTGTATCGCCTATGAAACCGTGACCGACAAGAAGGGCGGTCTGCCATTGCTGGCCCCCATGTCCGAAGTTGCCGGCCGGCTGGCCATCCAGGCCGGCGCCTGGTGTCTCGAAAAAGCCCATGGCGGTTCCGGTGTATTGCTGGGTGGCGTACCCGGTGTCGAGCCTGCGAAAGTGGTCATCATCGGTGGTGGTACGGTAGGTCTGAATGCCGCCCAGATGGTTGTCGGCATGGGAGCGAACGTGGTTATCCTTGACCGGAGCCTGGATGTATTACGGTTTCTGGACGCGACTTTCGACAGCCGTGTGCAGACCGTCTACTCCAATGCAGATGCCATTGACCGTCACATCAAGGACGCAGACCTGGTGGTCGGCGGTGTGCTGATTCCGGGTGCCGCGGCACCAAAACTGGTCACCCGTAAACACCTTGGCATGATGCGCAAGGGCTCGGTGCTCGTCGATGTTGCCATCGACCAGGGTGGTTGTTTTGAAACCTCGCGCGCCACGACGCATGAAAATCCAACCTACGTTGTCGACGGTATCGTGCACTACTGCGTGGCCAACATGCCCGGCGCCGTGCCGCGCACATCAACGTTTGCTTTGAACAACGCTACCCTGCCGTTTGCCCTGGCCCTGGCCGACAAGGGCGCCAAACAAGCGATGCTGGACAACCCGCACCTGCTGGCCGGTCTGAACGTGCATCGTGGCATGGTTACCTATGCAGATGTTGCGCATGATCTGGGCTATGCTTACGTACCGGCGGCCGAGGCGCTGAAAACCGCCTGAACTCAACGTTGGGCACGTGGCTGTGAGGAGCAGACAAAATGAGTGACAACAAACAGTCCCTGGAATCATTTTGGATGCCGTTTACAGGCAACCGGGCGTTCAAGAAAAACCCACGCCTGGTTGCACGTGCCAAGGGTATGTTTTACTACACGCCCGATGGCCGGGAGATTCTCGATATGTGCGCCGGCCTGTGGTGCTGCAACGCGGGCCACGGTCACCCGGGGATCGTCGAGGCCATCCAGGCGCAGGCGGCGGAGATGGATTACGCCCCGCCTTTCGGGTTTGGCCACCCGGCGGCTTTTGAGGTGGCTGAAACACTCTCCGGGCTGACGCCGGAGGGTATCAACCACGTGTTCTTCACCAATTCCGGTTCGGAATCGGTCGACACCGCACTCAAGATCGCCCTGGCCTACCAGAAAGAGCGGGGACAGCCTGCCCGCACCCGCCTGATCGGACGCGAGCGCGGCTATCACGGTGTCGGCTTCGGCGGTATCTCTGTTGGCGGCATACCCAACAACCGCAAACAGTTTTCAAATTCCATGATCCCGGGTGTCGACCACCTGCCGCATACCCATCTGCCGGACCGCAATGCCTTTT
>JBFZEL010000522.1:0-4007 GCA_041306925.1 Lysobacterales bacterium | reverse complement strand
GGCGCTGTTGTCCGCGAACACCTGTGCTGTCGGCGATCCTGTAAGCAGCTTCTGTCGGCCTCTTAAAAACTGTCAATTCTGACAGCTGTTGCCGATCCTCGAGTGATGTATAAAGTCACTGTCGGGGTAAGAATTTCAGCCTTTGACAAGGAAGTTTGTCGCCACCTGTGACGTAGCTGTGCCAACGACAGTTCACGGAGGGGTTGTTCCAACGGCAACCACTGAAGGCGTCAGACCCAGGGAAATGGGTCGCTACAGGATAAGTTATGAGCTTGGGGGACAAGCAGGGTCAGAAGGTCAATGCTGATTGGCAGTCTGATCTAAAACAGGGGAGCGTGGGCATTTTGATGAATCCATGATGTTCCCACCGACAAAAGGCCCGTTTAATGCGGGCCTTTTTTTACGCGCGAGAAAGCAAAACACCACTGCCTGCCAAGCTGCGATAACCCGGTTGCGCTGCGGTTATATTGACGCCGGTGGAATGGACAGCCGCCCGGCTGGAATCCTGAGCATGGAAGCGCCACTGGCCGCGATCGATGGCGGCCACCCGACAGGCACGGCGCATCCTCTGCCAAACAGATTCTAAAAGAGGGTGCTGAACAGCTTTCCCAGCAATTCTTCCAGCGGCATCATGGTCAGCAGGAGCGGGACGAACGGAATCAGGGTCGCAACAGCGAGTTGCAGGATAGTATCCCTGGTCACCGGCAGGATACGCATGCTGCGGATGACCTCGAAACTGTTGCCCAGGTCGGCAAGGGATTGGATATCACCACTGCCCACCAGCGGTTCATCGGCAGGGGCGCCGCCGCGCACCCACTTGCTGTCGAATTCGCGCACGTACCGTTGGGCAAGCAGGCCATACTCACGCAGGCCAGTTCGTTTGGCCTGGGCCAACTGCGGCGCAAACACCAGCAACGGAACCAGCACAATCGCCAGCATCATGCTGACCAGCAGCAGGATCTCCATCTTGAACTCCGGCAGGGCGGCGCCAAGATGGAAAATGCGGTTGGCGATATACCCGGCGAGCAAGGCGCCGTGGGCCATCAGCAGCGGCATGAAGGCGTAGGCGGTGTTGGCCAGAAAACCAAGGCCGCCCAGACGGTCCGGGTGGGTTGGTACCAGGCGCAACTGGATACGCGACGTCTGCCAGAGAAGGCGTATCCAGATGAACAGCCGGAAATACCAGCGCAGCAGCAGAAACTGGAAAATCGGAATGCTGGCGTAAACATACCACGTGCCGGCAAACGAAAATTTCAGCCCATCTCCGGACGGATGTGCGATCCAGGTGGCGGTGTCGACAACCAGGTACTGACTGCGAAAGAAGATGCTGCCAATGGCAAACACAATGACCAACAGCAACGCCTCGGCGAATACCGAGTTACGCAGCCGCATGGCCGAGGCAAGGGCGGCATCAAACTGCGCCATGGCCTCGCTGGGAATCACGTTTCTGTCCAGGAACTGCCGCACCACGGGCCTGATGCGCTGGTGCACTATCATTTCGGCCACGATCAACAGGGGTACGACGACCAAAAAACGCACGTGCACCCCTGCGTCCCAGATAAAGGGTATTGCCGCGCTCCCTCCCGGCATGTAGCTCTCCACGGTCGAGAGCACCAGCAGCGGCAGCCAGCAAAAGAGCGACATGAAAAGGATGCGCTTGCGCAGCAGCGACAGGGAATCGTCGGTCAGGTGGGTCCGGCGCAGGATCTGGAAAAACGGCCCGCCCAGGACGAGCGAGAAATCGCGCGGATCCTGGAGCAGAAGTTCTGTCGGTTTTGCGGTGGTGGATTTCAAGAGCAGCCCCTCCTTAATGCCAGGGAAAATCGCCTTACTCAATTGGGAAATTGCGCCGAGCCAAGGCGTATCAATCGTGTGCCCCGGCTTTGTTACTTTACTTCTGTTTCGCCGTTTTTGATAGCTTGAACCTAGTCCAACGGAACATGAGCCTGAACGGGGGCCGTGTTGCAAACCAGAAACGATACTGGGATCGCCGGGGGTCCGCTTTGCGCCAGTGCAAATGCTTGGCGGGGGTCGAGGCGTGTATTGACGGCCACGGCCGGAATGGATACCTTATGGCTCTGGAGAACATAACGTCTTTCGGGCGATTAGCTCAGTTGGGAGAGCGCTGCAGTCACATTGCAGAGGTCACAGGTTCAAGCCCTGTATCGCCCACCACTTCAGACCCTCTGACAGATGGCAATAACAAACCCGCGAATGCGGGTTTTGTTATTTGGCGGAGAGGATGGGATTACAAGGTACATCCCTGTACCTTGCCCTTCGGGTTCGCTGCGCTCATGCAAAAACGTTCCCGGCGTTTTTGTCGAACCCACGGGCCGCTTCGCGGCAGTGGTCTCTCATGCAGCCGTCTCCAACAAATAAAAAACCCGCCGGGTGGCGGGTTTGTTATTTGGCGGAGAGGGTGGGATTGACTCGGGCCATCCCTGGCCCTCGCCCTGCGGGCGTCTCCTGCGTCGACGTCTTCCCGGGCTATCCTGCCTGGTAATCGAACCCAGGTGCTGCGCACAGGGTCCTGCATCTGACCACCCTGTCAGTCAAATAAAAAACCCGCCGGGTGGCGGGTTTGTTATTTGGCGGAGAAGGTGGGATTCGAACCCACGGTACGGAGACCGTACACTTGATTTCGAGTCAAGCCCATTCGACCACTCTGGCACCTCTCCACTCGAACCGGGATATTGTAGTTGGATGGCGGCCTGCCCAACAACCAGCAATCGACGCTGCCGTGCGTTTTTATGTTCGTGGCAACAAGAATAGCTGGTAGTCCGCTGCTTCCGACAGTTTGCAGCTTCCGCTGCGTCTGGGGTGAAGCATGGCTACTGAACGCTGGCTGGTTTATAGGCACGAGGTCTTCGGTGGCGGTTGTTATGCGCAGTTGATGCAGATAGCATGCTGCCAGGTTCACCTTTTTTGAGACATTTCAGTCGATGCGAAAGCTCCCCCGGATCAGGCAGGCAAGTGCAGGGCTCATCACGCTGGGGTGGCGGGAGTGGCTGGTGCTCCCCGAACTCACCGGTATTCCGATCAAGGCCAAGGTCGATACCGGTGCCAGGACCTCCGCGCTGCACGCGTTTTTCATCGAACCGTATCGGCTTGATGATCAGCTTTTTGTCAAGTTTCTTATCCATCCTTACCAGAAAAATCTTGCTGTGCAGGTTGAGTGCCATGCCCCGGTTGTCGATCAGCGACTGGTAACCGATTCCGGCGGGCACAGGGAAAGACGTTACGTTATCGAACGCCAGCTCCAGGTCGGTAAACAGACCTTCAGGGCTGAACTTACCCTGACCGATCGCGATTCGATGCTGTTTCGTATGCTGCTTGGCAGAAATGTCCTGAAGCACCGCTATGCGGTGGACAGTGGCTCATCATTCCTGCTCGGCGGCACCGCCAGGGCGCCAGCCAGCGGGTAACCGCACGCTTGTTTTCACACGATCGGCGGCTCTGCCGACGGTATGCTATCGGTCGCCGGATCCATCTCGTGCCGAAAAATCTCCACTGAATCAATCGAGCGCAAGGCATCATCAAAGCGCGCAATATGAAACAGTGCCTCGCCTTCATTGACCAGTGGCAGGTTGGTTCTGCCGATTATGATGCCCTCGTGCGTCGCGCTGACCGGTTCGTCCCTGGAGCCAAACGGGTCGGACAGGACGCCGAGTAATTCACCTTTGCCAACCTTTTCGCCGAGACGGCGGTTGGCCCGGAGAATGCCGCTTTTCTGTGCGCGGACCCATGAACTGGAACGTGCGACAAACGGTTCGACCGGTCTGTAGGCGGATTTTGACCTGGACAGCATGCCCAGTTCACGCATCGTGGAGATGATCCCGCGTTCTCCGGTCCTGATCGCGAATTCGTCAAAGCGCAGTGCCTCGCCGGCCTCGTAGACGATGACCTTGATTCCCAGTGTGGCGGCGGCATTGCGCAGGGTGCCCTGGGTAATGGTGGTATCGATGATGACCGGCGCGTTGAATGCCCGCGCCATGCGATCGATTTCC
>JBFZEL010000521.1:0-5092 GCA_041306925.1 Lysobacterales bacterium | reverse complement strand
CCACCCGCGTCCGCCTGGGGCAAACCCGCTGCCGCCGCCACGACCATTGCGCCGCAGGCGGAGGCTGTCCCCGCGGAACCTGAAGCCGAGCGCGAGCGCGCCGTGCCATGGGCTGCGGGGCCGTCCGGTGAAGCGCTGCTTCAACAGAGCCGCGAGGACGAAGCGCCAGCCGAACGCCGTGCCGATTCCGGCTGGCAGGCGCCGCCCCGGGGTTTCGAACCCTCGTTGTTGCAGGTCTTCCTCGGCAGGGTTTCCGCATGGTTCACCACGGGTAATGTGCCGGTCAAGGTCGGTGTGATCATTTCGTTCATCGGCGTGGCGTTTTTGCTCAAGTACGCGGTGGACCAAAGGCTGGTGGTAATTTCGCTGGAGTTCCGGCTGCTGGCGGTGGCTGCCGCCGGTATCGCGATGGCTTGGACCGGTTGGCGTCTGCGCAGTAAAAAGCGCGTCTATGCGCTCAGCCTGCAGGGCGGCGGTATCGGTATCCTGTTCCTGACGGTGTTCGCCGCGCTGCGCTTGTGGCAAATGCTGCCGCCGACGCTTTCATTTGTGCTGCTGGTGGCGCTGACCGTCTGCACCGGCGCACTGGCGGTCATGCAAAACTCGCGATCGCTAGCCATCCTCGGTGTCGTCGGTGGTTTTTTGGCGCCGGTCCTGACCTCGACGGGGCAGGGCAGCCACGTCGTGCTGTTCAGCTATTACCTGGTCCTGAATATCGCAATTCTCGGCATTGCCTGGTTCCGCGCCTGGCGCGGGCTCAACCTGGTGGGCTGGGTGTTCACCTTCGTGATCGGCAGCCTGTGGGGCTATCAATATTACAAACCCGCACTGCTTTACAGCACCCAGCCCTTCCTGGTGTTGCATTTCCTCCTTTACCAGGCGATCGCCATCCTCTTTGCCCTGCGTCAGCCGCCGCAACGGCTGGGTTATGTCGACGTGGCGCTGGTGTTCGGCACACCGGTGGTCGGTTTTGCCCTGCAGGCCGCGCTGGTGCACGGCATCGAATATGCGCTGGCCTACAGTGCGGCGATCGTGGCGGTTTTCTATGCGCTCACGGCCGTTTGGCTGTGGCGCAGCAAAGGCGCATCATTGCGTTTGCTGATCGAGTCGTACACGGCGCTCGCGGTCGGCTTTGCCACCATCGCGATCCCGCTGGCCTTCGACGCGCGCTGGACCTCCGCCGCCTGGGCGGTCGAAGGCGCGGCGCTGGTCTGGGTGGGTGTGCGCCAGAACCGGCAACTCGCCAAGCTGGCGGGCACGGCACTGATTGCTTTGAGCGGCCTGGCGTTTTTTGATGAAGGCTGGCGTCATGACCGGGGTCTGCCCGTATTGAATGGCAATGTGCTCGGCGGTCTGCTGATCAGTATCGGTGCATTGTTTGCTGCGCGAAAACTGGAGGTGAAGGATAAGTCTTTGTTCGAACCGGCCTTCAGATTCGCCTCCATCCTGTTGTTCATCTGGGGCGCACTCTGGTGGCTCGGTACCGGCTGGATGGAAATCCATGACCGGGTGCCAAACCTCGACCCATCCGGTCAACCATTGCGCAATCACTTTGCCCTGCTGTTCCTGGCATTGAGCGTGGCGCTTGCCGCCTGGCTGGGCAGCGCGCGCCGCTGGCAGAAGTTACGCCTGGCAACCCTGGTTTACCCGCTGCTGTTGGTGCCCGCGGCGTTGATCTATTGGGGTGACTACCAACACCTGCTATCCGGGCTTGGCTGGCTCGGCTGGCCGCTGGCGGTACTCGTGCTGATCTATATGCTGCGGGTGCTCGATGCATACGCGGAAGCCCTGGCCGGTCCATGGCATTTCGGCTCAGCGTTGTTGCTGACCACCCTGGTGGCATTCGAGGCAGGGTGGTGGACGGAGCGTGTCGCCTCTGATGCCTGGGGTCACGCCATCGCGGTATCGATTGCCGGTCTGGCGGCCTTGCTGGCAAGGCGTTGCAGGGAACGGCCGGCCTGGCCGGTGCCCTTCCACCCCGAGGTCTATCATCTTGCGGGTATCGTCCTGGTCGTCAGCCAGGTGGCCGTGCTGACAATGCTGGCCATCGCGGACCCGGGCGCGCCCGCGCCTTTGCCCTATATCCCCGTGCTGAATCCATACGACCTGGCGCTGCTGTTCGCACTGCTGACGGTCGCGCGGATCCTGCCGCTGTGGCAGGAATCCTATGCCGCGCAAGCCTTCCCGGTGGCTGGCGGCGGGTTGGTACCGGGCAGAATACTGCTGGCCGCCGCGTTTTTTGTCCTGACCACCTGTGCGCTGGTGCGCGGCGTGCATCACTATACCGCCGTGCCCTGGGACGCTGATGACCTGTTCGACAGCGTCATCGTGCAGACATCGTTGTCGGTTTACTGGGGCCTGCTGGGCTTTGCCGGCATGCTCTGGGGCGCGCGCCGCTCGCGGCGCCTGCTGTGGATGACCGGGGTCGGCTTCATGGCGCTGGTGGTGGTCAAACTGTTCAGCGTCGACCTTGGCAATACCGGCACCATCGCACGCATCATCTCGTTCATCGCCATTGGCGGACTGCTGCTGGTGGTCGGCTATTTTGCCCCCGCGCCGCCGAAGGTGGAAAAACCGCTGTAGACGCGCGTATTTCTAAAGGCGTCAGGTTGAACTGTCTTTAATTCAACCCGCCCACTTTAAGACCCGGAAGACTGCCAGGCAGAGCGCTTGACCGTGCTCACGATATTGAGTAAATTTACTCAATATGATGAGTGACCCGCCCGACCAGTCCCCGTTTCAGCGTCGACACGCTGCCGTTCTCGCCTCTCGACTGACAGAGCCGCGGCGTTTTCTGCACGTGGTGGCCGGACCGCGCCAGGTCGGCAAGACCACGCTTGTGCAACAGGTTCTGGAGCAACTCGACCATCCGAGCATTTTCATCTCCGCCGACGAACCAACGCTGCGCGACGGCGCCTGGCTGGCCGCGCAGTGGGAGCGCGCGCGTGTGCTGGCGAGGGATTCCGGCAAACAGGGCGCCGTGTTCGCGCTCGACGAGGCACAGAAGATCCCCAACTGGTCGGAGGTGGTCAAACGACACTGGGACGAAGACACCCGCCACCACTTGCCGCTGCGCGTGGTGCTGCTCGGTTCGGCGCCGCTGCTGGTGCAGCGCGGACTGTCCGAGAGCCTGGCCGGGCGCTTTGAGAACCTGCACCTGCCGCATTGGTCCCTGACCGAGATGCAGACAGCCTTTGGGTTTACGCCGGAGCAATACCTCTACTTTGGCGGTTATCCCGGCGCCGCGCCTTTGGCGGGCGACCACTCACGCTGGCGGCGCTACCTGCTGGACGCCCTCGTCGAGACGACCATCGCGCGCGACGTGCTGCTGCTCACGCGTGTGGACAAGCCCGCACTGCTGCGCCGTCTGTTCGAGCTGGGCTGCCGCTACTCCGGGCAGGTGCTCTCGTACACCAAGATGCTCGGCCAGCTCCACGATGCCGGCAACACCACCACGCTGGCGCACTATCTGGAACTGCTGGCCGGGGTTGGGATGCTAACCGGCCTCCCGAAGTATGCCGGGAAGGCGGTGCGCAGTCGTGGTTCCAGCCCCAAGTTGCAAGTCTTTAACACGGCGTTGCTTACCGCGCTGTCCGGGCTCACACCTACCGAGGCCCGGGCCAACGGTGAGTTCTGGGGTCGGCTGACCGAATCGGCCGTGGGTGCGCACCTGGCCAATGCCGCGGCGTCCGGCGATTGCGAGCTGTTCTACTGGCGCGAGGGCAACCGCGAGGTGGACTTCGTGCTGAAGAGCGGGCGCACGGTCGTGGGGATCGAGGTCAAGAGTGGCCGCGCCGCGCTCGCGCACTCGGGCCTGGCAGCATTCAACGAGGCCTTCAAACCCAAACGCACCCTGCTCGTGGGTGGCGACGGCATCCCGGTAAACGAGTTCCTGTCGCGCCCGGTCACCGACTGGTTGCAAGCCTGAGACGAAATCAATGAGCCAGAAATATCAAAAGCTGAAGACCCATAATAATCGTACGCTTCCCCCATACTTTAGCCGTCTGACCGGGAAGCCCTTGATGTATAGATTGATTTTACCGTTCGCCTTGTTGGTCGCCGGTGTCGCCCAGGCACAACCCACAGATGAGTTCGATTATTTTGCGGCCAATCGCAGCATGATCCGAAACGGTGTCCAGGCGGTGCTGATGTGCAATGGCCTTTTCACTTCTGGTCGGACACTCGGGCAGGTTTTTGCACAGGAACTCGCCTATCTGCCCAATCCCGTCGGTAGCGTCGATGGCGGTGAATACCTCGTCAGGCCGGAGCTGAAAGCGGTCGCGGTCGGCGGACCGGAGTCGGGGCAGGTGATACGTGCGGTGTTCCGCGAAGGTATCGGTTGCGTGGTCATGGCCCCCGACCAGGGCTTTGACGAAATCGACTCGCTGCCGGTGCTGGAATTGCCGTATCCCGCCGGCGACCCGGCGACATTACCCTGGCCAAACGGGGATGTTGTCGAGGATAAACCACTGCCCGCCGAAATTGACCCGGTATTACTGCAAGCCGCGTCCGACTGGACTTTCGAGCGTGAATCGCCGGAGCAGGTCACGCTGAGCCTGCTGGTGGTCTACCAGGGCCGGATCGTCCACGAACGCTATGCCGATGGTATCGACATGACGACACGTACACGCACCTGGTCGACCGCGAAAAGCATTGCCTCGACACTGATCGGCATGCTGGTGGATGCAGGCCGCCTGCAGCTTGACGCGCCACTTGGCATTGAATGGCTGCCGCAGGTGGAAGGCCGGGAGAACGATCCGCGCAGCGCCATCACGCTGCGACACGTGCTGAATATGTCGAGCGGCCTGGATCCGGTCGACAACTTCGACATGGAGTACGCAACCGGCTCCGGGCTTGCCTACTGGGCCGGGGCGAGTTCGGTTGACGGTGCCCGCCGTCGTGGCCTGATCCGTGCACCCGGCACGGTCTGGGACTACGAAAATTATGACACCCTGCTCGCCGTCTACGCGATGAAACTGGCGCTCGGTGACCCCGCGACGTATGCCGCCTTTCCGCGCAAGGCCCTGCTCGATCGTATCGGTATGCGCAACACCCTGGTCAGCACGGATCGCTTCGGCGACTTCGTTTTCAG
>JBFZEL010000520.1:0-2591 GCA_041306925.1 Lysobacterales bacterium | reverse complement strand
GGCACTGAAACCAGGCGAGCGCGTTACACGCTTCCGGATAAAGCCTCCCGTGCAAGGCCGGCTGACACCGCTACCCGACCGTGCTGCCGCTACTTCAACAGCGCAGCCTGCACCCGCGCCGGCGTCATTGGCAGCTCGAATAGCCGCACGCCGAGCGCGTCGAAGACGGCGTTGGCAATGACCGCGCCCATCGTGATGATGGCGGGTTCGCCGCCGCCGTGGGGCGCGGGGTCGGCCGAGTCGATCAGCACGGTTTCGATTGCGGGCAACGTGGAGAACAGCGGCAGAGCATAACGGTCGAAATTGAGGTCGAGGATCTCACCGCCGCGGAAGTGCAGTTCCTCGCTGAGCGCGTAGCCCAGACCCATCGTGATGCAACCTTCCATCTGCAATATTGCACCCGCCGGATTCACGACCAGGCCCATGTCCTGCGCGCAGACCACGCGCTTGACCCTGATATGGCCGTTCTCGCGGTTGACCTCCACCTCGGCCATGGTGGCCACCACGGTGTCGGCGTCGATACCGCAGGCCACGCCGAAACCGCGGCCACTCGGTCCCGCCGCGGGCGTCCAGCCAAATTTTTCAGCGGCTGCCCTGAGCACGCCGAGGTACTTCGGATCGCTGCAGTTCTGCAAACGGAATTCCAGCGGATCGACAGTCGCATGCGCCGCCATGATGTCGATGTGCTGTTCGCGCGCAAACGCGTTGGTGTTGGCCGCCGGCGCGCGCCAGGCGCCGGTTGCAAACGGGTGCGATCCCGGCGGGCCGGTCCAGCGGCTGCTGTGCGCCATGGTGCGGTGGTGCGGGATGTCATAGGGCTGGGCGCTGCCGCGTGCACCGGCAAAATAGACACGGTAATCCCAGAAGGCGGGTTTGCCCTCCTGTGTCAGGCCGGAGCGGATCTTGACGATGGCCGCTGGCCTAAAGGTATCCCAGAAGAATTCGTCCGCACGGGTCCAGAAAACCTGCACCGGCAGACCAGCGATTTTGGCCAGCCGCGCGGCCTGCAGCCCCTGCAGGCTGCTGCCCTTGCCGCCGAAGCCGCCGCCGACAAACGGCGTGATGACCCGCACCTGGTCCTCGGCAAGCGCGAGCGTTTCTACCAGTTGCTGCTTCAGTCCGAACGGGCTCTGGGTGGAGGCCCAGACCGTCATCCTGCCGTCGGCGAAATTCGCCAGCGCCGCGTGCGGCTCGATGGGCGCGTGGGCCACGTAGGCATTCAGGTAGGTCTCATCGAAAACCTTCGCCGCCATACCTTCACCCTCGGACACGGTGCCGCCTTCGGCGACCAATTCGCCCTCGGGAGCCACGCGCATCAGGTGCTCGTATATGGTGCGCTCGTCGAGTTGCGATTCGGACCTGGCATAGCGGGGATCGAGCAAGGCCACCGCCCTGTCAGCGATCTCGCGTTGTGCGTGCAGGACCGCCACCAGGTCGCCGTCCCTGACCACCCGTACGCCTGCCACGGCCTCTGCCGCGGATGTCTCAAGCTGTTCCAGCTTCGCATCGTGCGCAGGCGGACGCAGGATGCGCGCATAAAGCATACCCGGCAGCTTGATATCGGCCGCGTATTGCGCCTTGCCGGTGACCTTATCAAGCGCGTCGCGGCGCTTTAAGGAGCTACCCATGACCTTGTAGTCCGGCGCCGTCTTGGGCGCGGCGGGCGATTGCATGTCACGCAGGATCGCCTGACCCTTGGTCAATTCCGCGTAGGCAACGTTATGGCTTTGATCCGCGCTGTCGAACACCACGCCATTCTCAACTGCCAGTTGTGCAATCGGCAGACCGAGACGTTCACTGGCAAGTTCGAGCAGCACGGCCCGTGCCTGGGCGCCGGCGGCGCGCAGTTCGGGGCCGAACACCCGGGTCGTGAGCGAACCCCAGGTACCCTGGTCGAACGGGCAGCGGTCGGTATCACCCATCACCATGTCGATCGCATCGACCGCGACATCGAGTTCATCCGCCAGCATTTGCGGCAGTGACGTGATAACGCCCTGCCCCATTTCTATCTTGCCGGTAAAGCAGGTGACACGCCCGTCTGCACCGATACGCAGGTAGGCGTTGAAGGCCGGTTCAGACGGGATCGCGACCCCCGTGTCGGTCCCGCTGTCCGCCAGTGAAAACCGCACCGGTGTCGCGAACAGCACCACCACGCCGCCACCCACGCGTTTGAGGAAGCTGCGCCGGTCGAACCTGCCGGAGTCTTGTTGCAGATCGTCTTTGTACATGGTCGTTCCCGATTATGGCTTGCTGCTGGCGGCGACGGCGCGCACCGCCTGCAATATCCGCTTGTGGGCGCCGCAGCGGCACAGGTTGCCGTCGAGCCCGGCGATGATCTCCGCCTCGCTCGCCGCCGGTTTTGCCGCCAGCAGACCGGCGGCTGACATGATCATGCCCGGCGTGCAGTAGCCGCACTGCAGGGCGTCGTGATCCACGAAAGCCTGCTGCAGCGGGTGCAGTTGAGCGCCGTTGGCAAGACCCTCGATGGTCGTTACCGTTCGGTTCGCCATAGCAGCAACGTCCAGCAGACAGGCGCGTTCGGCAACCCCGTCGACCAGCACGGTACAGGCGCCGCACAGACCCTCGCCGCA
>JBFZEL010000519.1:0-5046 GCA_041306925.1 Lysobacterales bacterium | reverse complement strand
CGCCGCTGATTTGGCGACACATCCGTGTGTCGCGGGAACCTCTGAATTAATCAGAGGTTCCCTAGGTTTTCGCGCTACAAGGATGTTTGCCCTGGGCCTTCATGGGGGTATTGTGGCTGGCCGGGGTTTGCTCAGGCCCTAAAGAAAGCGGATTTCAAATCCGACCGCCTGCGCGCCCGGGTCTCCAAGTTCAAGCAGAACCGGCAAGTAGACGTCCGCCGCCAGCCCGGCGCTGGTATCGGCGCCCGGGCGCAGGTACTCGGCGGGCTGCAACCGGCGTTGCGCTACAGGCTGGTTGGCCGCGTCCATCAGCGTCACTTCGAGCTCCGGGTACGCCTGGCTGCGTGGCGCGAGATTGACCAGGGTAAGACTCAACACCAGGATGCCCGAACGGGTCGGGTGCGTGTGCATGTCACGGCTGACAAGCTGTATCTGCTGCGGGTCCTTGAGCAAACCCTGTGCCTCTGCCTGCGTGCCGTCCGCTGGTTTGATCCAGGCGCTGATCCGGGGGTTGTCAAGCAACGGTTCTCGAAAGGTCCAGGCAAGGTTGGCCATGGTCACAAAAACCAGCAACGCGGCCGCCAGGCGCCAGGCAAGACGGCTGGTCCCGGTCGCTGCCGGATCGGTTTCAATGGCGCCGGCGGGAACTGCAGCGGCAACGCCATCTTGCGGGGTCGCCGGCTCGAGTATGGGCAGGGTAGTGCCGGGGCCGGCCACCGGTCGGTGCGCCTCGCCGGCGGGCCAGTCATCGAACAGGAAACTGAGGGCGCTGAAGCTCCTGCCGCATGGCCCGCACTGCACCAGGCCGCGGACCTGGGAAAGCTGCGCGGCACCGAGCGCATGAATCGTTTTACATTGAGGGCAGCGTGTAAACATCGGGAATGGGAAGCGCGTCTTCAGGCGTGGGAAAGTCCAACCCGCGGGCTAACCCTTGTCGCCTGGTTCCTGCTGGTCTTCTTCACTCCCGGAGCTCAGGAAACGGTAGCGTTCAAGTTCCGCCGTGTAACGCGCGCGTATCCGCTCCTTTCTTGCCTGCATGGCGTTCTGCTGTTTTTCGTCACTGGCGCGCCTGGCATAGAGCTGCTCGATTTCCTGCTGTTGCTCGGCGCTGATCTGCTGACCGGCGCGTTGCTGGTCGGCGGCCTGGCTGATCTGGCTTCGGATGGCAACGTCGGTGCTTTCCAGGGACTGCTGGATCACCTTGGTATCGTAACCCAACTGGGCAAGTTCAAGATCGAGCGCCTTGATGATTTCCTCCTCGGAGGAATAGCGTATGACCAACAGGCGGTCGGTCTGGACCTGCCGTTCCTCTGCCGAAATCAATGGCTCCCTTTCTTTCTTTTCGGGCTCCTCTTCTGACATGGCATCGACAGACGCGGTCGTGTCTTCGACATGTCTTATGACGATACCCTGGTTGTTCAGGACATCATAAGGCTGGTCGGCATATTCGGCTGGTACCGCTTCGCCGTAGTGAGTCTTGCCGTCTTTATCCTTCCAGCGGTATGTCTCCGCAGCAAGTGGCGTCACTGACAGTAGCAGGACCACGGCGGCGAGCAGCGCGGCGGTCCCGGCGAGGGTTGACGGCTTAATATTCAGGCTGGACTCCATAGGTATTACGATAGCGCCGAATAGCCTCGATGTCGATATTTGCGACCGATTGTCTTTCGAGGTATGCGATCAGGTCATCCAGACCGGCGATGGCGATGACGGGTATGCCAAATTCACTGGCGACCTCCTGTGCGGCAGACTGCCCACCCCGGCCGCGTTCCTGCCGGTCGAGCGCAATCGCAACAGCGCACGGGGTCGCGCCTGCCCGCCTGATCCATTCGACGGATTCACGCACCGATGTTCCGGCCGATATGACGTCGTCGGTGATCAGGACCCGTCCCTTGAGTTCAGCCCCGACCAGCGTCCCGCCTTCACCGTGGTCCTTGGCCTCCTTGCGGTTGTAGGCAAAGGGAACATTCCTGCGATGGCTGGCATTGAGCATGATGGCGATGCCGGCTGCGAGCGGGATGCCCTTGTAAGCGGGGCCGAACAACATGTCGAAGGCCACCCCCGCGTCGATGATGGCCTGTGCGTAACATGCCGACAGCAGTTGCAGGCTGTCACCATCGTCAAATCCGCCGGCGTTGAAAAAATAAGGGCTTACCCGGCCGGACTTCAGGGTGTATTGTCCAAACCTGAGGTTGCCGCGGGCCATCGCCAGTTCAAAAAATCGCTGTTTGTAGTCTTGCATCAGGGAAGTATGTCGAAGCTTCGCCCGCGCTTCAACAGCCTTGCGTTCTGTGCCGGGGCCATGACAAGTTGGCCAAGGGCGGTTATGCTGCCCGCCTGCACAGCGAAAAAGAAGAAAGCCTCTTTATGCGAATTACCAGCATCAATACCAACGGCATTCGCTCCGCCGCCCGCAGGGGTTTTTTTGCATGGCTGCAAACGCGCGATCCGGATGTCGTGTGCATCCAGGAAACCAAGGCCCAGCAACACCAGTTGGACGATCCGGTTTTTTCGCCGCCGGGCTACCACAGGTTTTTTCACGACGCGCAAAAACCGGGTTACAGCGGCGTGGCGATTTACACGCGGCATGAACCCGACCGCATGCATTACGGCATCGGTTGGGATGTCATGGATCTCGAGGGCCGCTGGATTCGGGCCGACTTTGGTCAATTGAGCGTGGTTTCCCTGTACATGCAATCCGGCTCATCCAAGGATGAACGCCAGCAGGTCAAGTACCAGACCATGGATTACCTGCAACCGCTGCTCAAAGCCATGGCCAATGAGGGCCGCGAGTACATCATCTGTGGCGACTGGAACATCGCGCACAGGAAGATCGATATCAAGAACTGGCAGGGCAATCAGAAAAACTCCGGCTTTCTGCCCGAGGAACGCGCCTGGATGGATGAGCTGTTCGGTCAGGTGGGCATGGTGGATACCTTCCGCCGGGTCGAGACCGGTGCTGCGCACTACACCTGGTGGTCGAACCGCGGCCAGGCCTGGGCCAACAATACCGGTTGGCGCATCGACTACCACGTCGCCACGCCGGCAATCGCGGCGACGGCGCGGGCCGTTGAAATCTACAAGGATGAGCGGTTTTCGGATCATGCGCCGCTGACCATCGACTACGACCACGACATTGAACGAAAATAGCGGCGCGGTGCAGCCAACGCAGCGGCGCTGGCAGGAGATTCTGTTCAACCGCAAGATGCTGACCTGTATCTTCCTCGGCTTCAGTTCCGGTCTGCCGCTCTATGTTTTGATCCAGTTGGTGCCCGCCTGGCTGCGCAGTCACGAGGTTGACCTGGCGACGATCGGGCTGTTCGCGCTGGTCTCCCTGCCGTACACGTGGAAGTTTCTCTGGTCGCCGCTGATGGACCGCTACAAACTTCCCTTCCTGGGCCGCCGGCGGGGCTGGGCCCTGGTTACACAGGCCGGCCTGCTGGTAACCATCGCCGTGCTCGGCCAGTTCGATCCGGCGGCCTCGCTGCAACCGATCGTCGTCACGGTTTTCATCGTATCGTTGTTCGGCGCCAGCCAGGACATCGTCATCGATGCCTACCGCCGGGAATTGCTGGCCGATGACGAACTGGGCACCGGTACGTCGCTGTTCATCAACGCCTACCGCCTGTCTTCGCTGGTGCCGGGCTCGCTGGCATTGATCCTTTCCGATCTCCTGCCGTGGCAGGTGGTCTACTGGACCACGGCCGCCTTCATGGGTGTTGGCATAGTCACGACATTTGTCATCAGGGAGGTCAGTGATGACGCACTGGCCCCGGCCACGTTAAAGCAGGCGGTCATCGATCCGTTCGTGGAATTTTTCTCGCGCGGTGGCATCATGCAGGGCCTGGCGATCCTGGCGTTCATGTTCCTTTACAAGCTCGGCGACAACATGGCGACCGCCCTGGCGACACCTTTTTACCTGGATATGGGTTTCAGCCGCACGGAAATAGGCTCGATCGCCAAGATAGCCGCGTTGTGGTCCTCCATCGCCGGGGGCATCCTGGGTGGCCTGATCATGCTTAAAGTGAGTATCAACAGGGCGCTTTGGCTATTTGGATTCGTGCAGATGGTCACCATCCTCGGCTACGTCTGGCTAAGCACAGTGGGACATCACCCGCTGGGTCTGTTTGTCGTGGTCAGCGGCGAGTACCTGGGTGTGGGTCTGGGCGCCATCGCGCTGACCGCGTTCATGGCGCGTGAGACCAGCAAGGCCTTCACCGCGACGCAGTTTGCCCTGTTCAGCAGTTTTATCGCGATCCCGAGAACCCTGGCCAATGCCTCGACCGGTTACATCATCGAGGCGGTCGGCTACACGCTGTTTTTTGTATTCTGCACGCTGGTTGCGATCCCGGGCTTGCTGCTGCTGCTCAAGGTCGCGCCATGGAACGGGCGCAAGTCGTGACAGTTGACCGGAGACGGCTAATGGGTGACCCCATAACTTGCGGCCACTTGCGTAAGCAACCACGCACCCACCAAATACAAACCCGCCATGCGGATGACGTTGCGGCGTCTGAGTTCGCTGATGAAGTTCATCATTTAAACCAGTTGTACCAATTCGGAGTAAGCAGTCAGTTGTTGATCGCGCGTGAGTAAGTGCATGGGTTCTTGAATCGCTTGCGCTATCAAAAGTCGGTCAAACGGATCACTGTGCAAAAGTGGCAGTTGCGCTGTGGTGCGGGCGTGATAAACGCTGACGTCCAACCAGTTGAATCCGCTATCCGAACACGCGTTAATCAATACATCAGGTCCAATCGTCATCACTTTCGGATTTTTCAGATGTTTGATGGCAACTTCCCAAATGCTAGCGGCACTGACATAAATTCTATTCTCAGCGTTCAATAGCAAGGTTTTGGCTTTCTCACCAAGAGCGACGTCGGCCGTTACTGCCCAGAGCAGAATGTGGGTATCCAATAAAATTCGCATTAGTCGCTACCAAACTCGGCGGCAATTTCAGCATTGTCAACATCGATATTGTCTGGAATTTTGTATTTGCCTTTGAGCACGCCCAATTTCACCGTATTGGTTTCTATCGGTACCAAACGCGCCGCC
>JBFZEL010000518.1:0-2518 GCA_041306925.1 Lysobacterales bacterium | reverse complement strand
TTGAAATGGTATGCGTCTTCAACGGCTGCAATGTCGCTGACCTGGTTGACGCCCAGCAACGCGGCGATGCGTGGCATCAGGTCCCTGCCATAGGTGGTAGACGGGCCAAGGATGTGGCTGTAGCCATCCGCAATGGCCAGCACCTCTGCGGCATGGTTGGCTGCGACCGGCTGGGCCAGGTGGGCCGCGTCTATGGCGATGACCTTGCCTGTGCCTTCGATCGCTGCCGCCTCGCCGGCAATCTGGTTGATGCCCGAGCCAATGACGACGATATCGAAGTCATGGCCAAGCGCGGTCGCGCAACTGGCGCATTTCTGGGTGCTCGGGTTGAGGGTCTTGCCGTCGTGTTCTGCGATGATCAATGTTTTGCTCATGATTTTTTCCTCATGCCAGTCCGCGGTTCTTGAGTTCGGCGACCAGTTGCGCCGCGTCCCCGACCATGATGCCCTTGCCACGCGCCGGCGGCGGGGTGTAGTGCGATATCTGCAGGTCGTTCTCCGCGGTCACGCCTAGGTCACTCAGTGCGATCACATCCAGCGGTTTGCGTTTGGCTTTCATGATGTCCGGCAGCTTGACGAAACGCGGTTCGTTGAGACGCAGGTCCACGGAAATGACCGCGGGCAGGTCGACCTCGATGCTTTCCAGACCGGCATCCACCTCGCGCACGACCTTCGCGGTATTGCCCTCGATAGTGAGCTTTGACGCGAACGTGGCCTGCGGACGGTTCCACAGCGCGGCCAGCATCTGCGCGGTTTGCGAGTTGTCCCCGTCGATGGCCTGCTTGCCGAACAGGACCAGGCCCGGTTGCTCCTTTTCGATCAGCTTCAGGAATGCGCGTGCAATGGTCAGCGGTTGTTGTTTGTCAGCGCTGCTGATCTGGATCGCCCGGTCCGCCCCCATGGCCAGACCGGTGCGCAGTTGCTGCTGGCATTCATCAGCCCCGAGGCTGACGACGATGACTTCCGTGGCCATGCCGGCCTCGCGGATTCTCAATGCCGCCTCCAGCGCGATTTCATCAAAAGGGTTGATGCTCATCTTGACCCCGTCGGTATCGACACCGCTGCCGTCGGGTCTGACCCGGATACGGACGTTGTAGTCGATGACGCGTTTTATGCCAACCAGTATTTTCATGGTAGTTCCTTGATGGTTAATGGCTCAGAGATTCTGGTAATTGGGCCCGCTGCCACCCTCGGGTGTGACCCAGTTGATGATCTGGTAGGGATCCTTGATGTCGCAGGTCTTGCAGTGCACGCAATTGGCGGCGTTGATCTGCAGGCGCTTGCCCGCGGCGGCGTCCTTGTCCTCGACCATTTCATACACGCTGACCGGACAAAAACGGGTGCAGGGGTGGTCATATTCCTGACCACAGCGTGTCGTGCAGACGTCCGGTTCGAGGATCTGCAGGTGCACGGGCTGATTCTCCTCGTGATCGGTCGCAGCGAAATAGACCGAGGCTACGCGGTCACGCGGGGCGAGGTCGCGTTTCACCCAGTGACGCTCGACCGGTTTCAAATCCTGCATTTTCGTCAGGGAAGACCAGTCCGCGTGGTTGTGCAGCGTGCGCGGCAGCTTGCCGGCGGTCACGGTTTCGAGCGCGGCGGTGATCAACCCGCGCCACAAACCCTGGTTGAAACCCGGCCGGATGTTGCGCACCTTGTGCAGTTCCTGCATGACCGGTGAAGCCCGCAGCGCCTGGTCAAAGCCTGCGGCGCTGCCCTTGTCGGCTATGTGGCTGGCAGCCAGCATGCCCGACCTGATGGCCTGGTGCGTGCCCTTGATCTTCGGCAGGTTGAGCAGGCCGGCGGCGTCGCCGATCAGCAGTGCGCCCGGCATTTCGACCCTTGGCAGGGACTGGGCCCCGCCCTCGATGATGGTGCGCGCCCCGCCCGAGAGTATCTCCCCGCCCTCGAACAGGGGTTTGACGCTGGGGTGATGCTTGAACTGCTGAAAGGTCTCGAATGGTGAGAACCCCGGGTCGGTGTAATCCAGCCCGCAGACGAATCCGACGGCGACGCGGTCCTTGTCCATGTGGTAGATAAAGCTGCCGCCGTAGATGTGCGGGTCCAGCGGCCAGCCGATGCTGTGCTGGACCAGGCCCGGTTTGCATTTGCCGGGCGCCACCTGCCACAGTTCCTTGATGCCGACACCGTAGACCTGCGGGTCGGAATCCGCATCCAGTTTGAAGCGTTCGATCAACTGCTTGCTCAGATGTCCGCGGCAACCCTCGGCCAACACCGTCAGCGGGGCGTGTATCTCGATACCCTGCACGTAGGTGTCCTTGGGCTTGCCGTCGCGATCGACACCCATGTCGCCGATGCTGACGCCGCCCACCGCGCCATCGGCTAGGTAGTGGATGCCTGCTGCGGCATAACCCGGGAATAGGTCGACACCCAGGGCTTCGGCCTGTGGCGCCAGCCAGGCGCACAAGGCGCCCAGCGAGACGATGAAATTGCCGTGGTTGCGCTGTTGCGGCGGGGTTGGCATTTTGTATCTCGAGGCGGCCGTCAGGAAGACGATC
>JBFZEL010000517.1:0-2876 GCA_041306925.1 Lysobacterales bacterium | reverse complement strand
CGCCCGCCAGGACCGCCAGCACCAAGGCATCAGGCAAGCCGATGAGCAGATAGGCAACCAGTGCCATAACACCGATGACCAGGCACAGGACGGCTTGTCCGGCAATGTAGAAGCCAACCTTGGTTTCCATGGCCGAAATCAGTTCGTTCATGCTCTCACGCTGGGCCTTAGGCACCAGCAGCAGCAATGACCGGATAATACGCGGCCCGTCGAGTGTCCAGTGAAAGGTTAACAGCAGAATAGCTGTGGCCATGAAGATGACCTGAGCCGCAGATGTTATCAACCCTGCTGCTTGCCCTGCATAAGTCAGCATCTGTTGTCCCGTTTGCTGTGTTGCGCCCAGGCCTGGAAGTGTCGCCGGAAGGAATTCACTCAGGCGTACAATCAATTGAATGGGACTATTCATCATCCACTCGCGCAGGTTACGGTAGTAACCCGGCACAGCGGCAGCAATCGTGGTGCCTTGCTCGACAATCAATGGGAATAACACAAGCACGAAGCCGATGAGCAGGGCGAGGAGCATGAGGAGGACAAGCATGACCCCCACGAGCCGGGGGAGACCTCGCCGATGCACCCAGTTTACGGCTGGCCTGAATACCGTGCCCATCACGATAGCGATAAACAGGACAAATATGACTTGGTTAAACCGATAGAAAAGCCAGAACCCAAACGCGACAAAGATAAGGACAAGAGTCGCCCACATGACGCGCCGAAATGTCCATTGAATTGTCACTCGCCCGACCTCTGGTAGAACCAAGTCTTCATTCATAGGATGCGATCCAGTGTGCCGGGGATCTCACGGCCAGCGCGACCCGGACGGCGCGATTCGTCTGGCATGGCCCGTAGGCTAGGCATTCACTGCCGCAGGCCGATAGCGTCGTCGATTTCTGTTCTCAAGCCACTTGAGCAGGAAGTAGTTACCGAGACCGATCACGACCATCGCCATCAGGAAACCCGGATATCCGATCCTCCAGTTCTCAGGTCCGATCATCATCTGATAGCGCTCGGTGGCTGCCATCCGCAACTCACTCAATCGCGCCCGCCATAAGCCTTAACCCTCGCGTATCACGCAACTCAATCTTCCGATAACCCAACTCAACCAATCCGTCGCCTTTGAAGCCCCGCAAGATCGTGCTGATCGTCTCGCGATAGGTGCCCAGCATATCGGCCAGTAACTGATGGCTGGTGTCCCGGATCCACGGCCCATCGTTCGCAAGCTCCAGCAGCAACCCCGCAAGACGTTCCGGCAGTCGCTTGTAGGCAACCTCTTCCATGTGGTTTTCGACTTGCGCCAACCGATGCCCGACCGTTTGGAGCAGTCCCCAACTCACAACCGGATAGCGGAACATCAGAGCCTCCGCCTGCGGCGCCGGCAGCATCCAGCAGATGCAATCAGTCAAAGCGATCGCATTCACGCATGGATCAGATGCGCCGAGCAGTGCCCCCTCGCCAAAAAGCGAGCCGGGCCCTAGCGTGGCGGTTGCCAGCCTTCGCCCGTTCGGGCCTTCGCGCATCAACTGTACGCGACCCTTCATCAGAGTGAACAGGTTACAGCTCAACGCCTCAGGATCCGCCACGGTCTGGCCTGCGCGGAACGAATGCGCCACGATCGCCCCCTTGAACTCCTGATCATCTTCACGGAGTGCAATCAATAGCTCAGGTATGGATTTCGGATTTCCTCGGTAAGCCATGCGATTTTTCTTATCCTTTCTCCATAGCATAGCAGAAGGGGGCGGCCCTGTCGTCAGCGCAAACGCCAAGTTTTTTCGTGGCAAAAGAACCACTCCCAAGGGCAATTCGCGCGACTTTTGTTGTACGATATTAGGGCAGCTCTCACTCTGATCACTTCAATCGCTATACCTCCGGTAGAACCACATCTTCACCGACTGGGTCAGGACCACCATGACGAAAATGACCACCCTACTCAGAACTGGGCGGCAGCCCAGCGCACCGCTTCCGCATTCGTCGGATATGGCAACATCGCCTCGGCGAGCATCTTTACCGTCAGGTCAAAACGCATCGCGTACACCACAGGCGCGATCAAATCACCCGCGTTTGCGCCGAGGATATGTCCGCCCAGTATTTTGCCCTCCAGATCCGCCAGGAGTTTTACGCTACCGAGGGTCTGATCATTGGTGATCGCACGGTCGATTTTGCTGAATTGCACGCGTCCCACGCGGTACTCGATTTTGGCCTCTTGCAAATCGGCCTCCGAAGCGCCGACTCGGGCGAATTCGGGATCGGTGAATGTCACCCAGGGGATGACGCGGTCATCGAACGCTTGCAGCTTCTTGGCAAACACGTTGCGCGCGACCAGTTTGCCTTGATCGGACGCGATGTGGGTGAATTGATAGCGGCTGGTTATGTCGCCGGCGGCCCAGATGTGCGATACATTCGTGCGCAAGGTTGCATCGGTCGGAATGCCTTTTTCGGTAGTCTGAACACCGGCCGCCTCAAGATTGAGCGCGCCCAACGCGGGTTGCCGCCCCACCGCCACCAACAGTTGATCGGCCATCAAATCCTCTTCTTTGCCCCCTTCACCATGGATGTGGATACATTTGCCGTGCTCGCTGCCGAATGCGCCGCAGCGCATCTCGGAGCCGAATTCCAGCCGGATGCCTTCGGTGCGAAGCTGCGAACAGAGCGCCATCGCCAGCTCGGGATCTTCGCGCGGCAAGGGCTGCTTGCCGCGCTCGATCACCACCACCTGTACGCCGAAGCGGCTGAACATCTGCGCGAACTCCAGGCCGATGGGCCCGCCGCCGATCACTACCAGGCGTTTAGGTAGCTCTGGCAATGACACGGCTTCCACATTGGTGATATAGCCAGCCTCTGACAGCCCCTCAATGTCCGGAATGAAGGGCACTGTGCCCGCG
>JBFZEL010000516.1:0-2990 GCA_041306925.1 Lysobacterales bacterium | reverse complement strand
AACAGGAGGAATCAAATGGCTTTTGAGACGAGAGAAGAAGTTCTCCGAAGCGGTCGAAAATACCCCTCGAGAGGATACCGGCGGTCAGCACGCTGAGGTTGGATTCGACAAACACCGCCAGCCCGACCCCGGTCGTCAGCATGCCCGCCTGGCGTGCATTGGTCGCGATGCCGCGCCTGATGATCGAACTGACCATGGCCGACACCCCGCCCGACTGGCGGATATAGGCCAGCAAGGCGCCGATCATCAGGCTGAAGACGAGGATACGGGCGTTGTCCTTGTCGTCAAACACGGCAACGATCCGTTCCAGCGTGCTGAGGCCGGCCATCGGCACGGCGCCCAGGGACATGACCTGTTGCAGCAGTTCCGCGCTGAACACCGACAGGAACAAGGCGAGGATGACCTCGCGCCGCCACAGGACGATGGCAATGGCGATGATCGGGGGTAGAACGGACAACCATTCAGCAGACATTATTTTCCCGTTTGGCCTGGCGTTTTTATTGGAATTTGGATTCCGGTGATTTGTTAGTCCGGCGAACCGGGGCCATCATAATATATTATTTTTTCCAGCGTCTACGCGATTGAACACCGCTGCTTCCAGACCATCATGGCAATGGATAGCCTGCCTTCGAACAGACGGTCGGCATAAATGATTCAGCGGTACCGGATGCCCTGGAACAGGCGCTCGTTCTCGATCAGCGGACGCGTGGTGTCATTGGCCTGTGCCCATGCCTGCCGGACGCGCTGTTCGCGGTCCGCCTCGCGCAGCAGCACGCTCACCTGGGCGCGTTTGAACAGCGCCATCGGGTAGGCGGGATGCAGCCTGGAGACTTTGTCGAGACTCGTTGCCGCATCCTGCAAGCGCTTGTCGGCCATGTACAGCATGCCCAGTTCCAGGTTGAAGGTGAACTGCTCCGCGAGCATTTTCCGGGCATTTTCGAAGGCGCTGATCGCACCCCTGGTGTCGCGCAGCGTCATCCGCAACTGGCCGATCCGCGCCCATTCCAGCCCGGGTGAATCCTTGATTTTGACGATTTTCTGCAACACCTCCAGCGCCTTGTTGATCTCGCCCTGGCGGGTGTAGGCCTGTGCCAGGCCCTCGAGGTCGGGCAAGCGCTCCGGCGACTCCGCCAGCACCGACTCGAACAGGGGTTGGGCTAAGTCCCACTGCTGGTTTTTCAGGTAGTGCATGGCGTGGTAGTGACGCAGTTCAATGGAACTGGGGTCAATGGCTTTGGCGCGGTCAAAAAATGCCAGTGCCTGGGGCGCATCGCCGGTCACCGAATAGGCCACGGCCAGACGCAAAGCGGCCATGAAATTATAGGGATCGGCCTCGAGGATCCGGCTGAAGACGGGAATCGCGGCGGCATATTCGCGGCGGATAAAGAGACCGGCGCCGACATCCATGTCGTGGAACAGGTGGACCATGTCCCGGGGGTTGGGCGCGTTGTCGCGTACCGTTGCGTTGCCGGATGAGCCGACGTAGCCCAGGCTGGCGAGCTTGTCGAGCGCCGCCTGGCTGAGGGTCTGCTGTTCCTGCTTGGGTTGCGCCAGCGCTTTGACCGAGTAGGCCTCGATGGCCTCCCAGATGGCCGCGTCGGGTTCGACCCGGCCATCGAGATTGTCGGTTTCGCCGGGATCGGTACGGATGTCGTAGATTTCGGTATCACCGGAGCGGATCACCTTGATGCCGTCCATCACGGCCATGAATTGCGGCTGCCAGCCGTACTGCAGGTAAGGCTTCAGCGCCTCCGCCAGCACCGGTTCCGCCTTAGCCCCGAGCAGGCTGCCAGGCCGGTCTTCACCCGTCCAGGCGAGCACGGTGTCGAATACCTGCCTGACGCTGACGGCCTGGCCGGCAGACCCGGCGGCGATGCCCGACCCGGCTATGATCAGCGGCACGCGCATCGTGCCCTGGTAAAGCAGGTTGCCGTGCAGCATTTCGCCGTGTTCGCCCAGGCCCTCACCGTGGTCACCGACGACGATGATCTTCAGCGGACGTCCCTGGAACTGCGTCTCGAAGGCCTCGACCAGCCGGCCCAGTTGCTGGTCCATGTAGGCAATCTCACCGAGGTAGGGTACCGCGGCGTACTGCGAAAGAAAGGGCTCGGGCGGCGCGTAGGGTTCATGCGGATCGTAATAGTGCACCCACATGAAAAGCGGGTCCGCCCTGCCCTGCAGCCAGGCCAGGGCGCGTTCGGTGGTGGCACCGGCCGTGCGCTCGGCGGCATCGCCGCCAAAGTCATCATCGTAGTGGTCGAAACCCCGCGAAAGGCCGAACTGGCCGTCCAGCGGAAAACCCGAAATGAAGGCCGCCGTGTCGTAGCCACGGGCTTGCAGAAGCTCCGTCAACAATTCCAGCTTCTGATCGATCACGCGGCCGTTATCCCGCACACGGTGATCCGCCGGGTACAGACCGGTCAGCATCGAGGTATGCGAAGGCAGCGTGGTCGGCGTCACCGAGTAGGCCTGGGGGAAATACACACCGCGCCGCGCCAGCGCGTCCAGGTTGGGCGTCTTGACCAGGCCGGTCTCGATACCGATACGATCGGCGCGGGTCGTGTCCAGCGTGATCAGCAAAACCGCCGGAAGCTGGGACCGGGGAAGCAGCGCTGGCGCGGCGGCGGCTGAGGGGTTGTCGGACTCCCGTGAGCAAGCGGTCAGAACGAGCGCCAGGGTACACACCAACAAGATCGTAAGGGTTGCTTGTTTCAAGTCGAAGTTTCTCATTTGCGGTCTTTTTAACACACTCAGCCCGTATTGATAAGGAGATTCTTGAGCGTTGTTTTTGCCTGTTCGTGACAAGACCGGGTTGCCTGCCCTTCCGGCAAATTGAAACAGGCGGTATGACGTCTGCCATCAACCTGGTGCTGGTCTTTCAACTACAGTTTGCAACAGTCGTTTTCAGTATGCCGAAAACCCGAAAATATGTTTTAGCCATGGCCTGATCCCCCTAAGTATTGCCTCCAGTAATTTTAAGGTATACAGTC
>JBFZEL010000515.1:0-5807 GCA_041306925.1 Lysobacterales bacterium | reverse complement strand
GACTGTGACCTTGGCGCTGCCGATGCGATCAGACAACCAACCGCCCAACGGCCGTATCAACGCGCCTGCCAATGGTCCGGCAAACGCCCACTTAAGCGCGCCTGATTCCGGGAACAGAATGGCAAGCAGGATCGGGAAGGCCGCGGCAAACCCGATAAAGGAGCCAAAGGTGCCGGTGTACAGCCAGCTTAGAACCCAGGCGTGCTTGCGTCTGAAGATCGCTGACTTCTCGGCGTAGGTTTCCTGGACACCACGCAGGTTGTTCTGGCCGAAGGCCGCCGCGAGGGTTGCGAGCAGGATAAATGGAATCCAGATCAGACCGGCGTTCTGTAGCCAGACCTGGCTGGTGACGCCCCCTGCCTCGTAGGTTTGCGCCAATCCGCCCTTGAAGGCCAGGGCGCCGCTGAAGATCACCAGCGGTACGACGGCCTGCATGACACCGACACCCAGGTTGCCGATGCCGGCGTTCCAGCCCAGCGCAGTGCCAAGCTGTTTCTTCGGGAAGAAAAAGCTGATGTGGGCCATGCTGGCAGAAAAATTGCCGCCGCCGAGACCGCACAATAGCGCGATAAAGACAAATACCACGAAACTGGTGTTTGCATTTTGCACCGCCAACGCCATCCACAGCGTCGGCACGATCAGTGTCAGGGTGCTGAAAATCGTGAAGTTACGCCCGCCGAAAATCGGCACGACAAACGAATAAAGCAGTCTGAACGCGGCGCCGGAGAGACCCGGAATGGCAGCCAGCCAGAAAAGCTCACCGGTGGTGAACTGGAAACCGATACGCGGCAACTCGACGACCACCACGCTCCACACCACCCAAACCGCGAAGGACAGGAACAACGGCGGCATTGAAAAGATCAGGTTGCGCATGGCAATCGCCTTGCCGCCCTTTTGCCAGAATTCCACGTCGTCGGGACGCCAGTTGCTGATCCAGCGACCGGCCGTTGCGACCGGTCTCGCCAGTTCTTCCTTGACCAACTGTTCGCGCAGACCCGGTCTCCTGGCCAGGACTTCTTCACGTTCACCACGTTCCGCCAGCCAGGTCCAGATCATCACACCTGCGAGTATGCCGAACATCAGCATGAAGGTCGTGCTGCGAACCCCGGTTGCATCCACAGCAATACCGAAAATGATCGGCAGGGAAAAACCGCCCAGACCGCCGATAACGCCCACCAGTCCACCGACCGGACCCATGTTGCCGGCATAGTGGTCTGCCAGGCTGCGGTAGACGCTGGCCTTGCCGATGCCCTGGGCTACACCGACGATGAACGCCAGCGCTGTGAACATCGCAACACCTGTCGCAATATTGAAAGTGAGGTCTCCGTTGATCCTGTGGATGGTGACCGATGTCGGCGGGTAGGACATGAAGAACAGGCAGATGATGCATATCCAGAACACCCACCAGGTGGTTCTGTCACCACCAAATTTATCGGAGATCCAGCCACCGAGGGCGCGGATGGCACCCGACGGCAACGCAAATATCAACGAGATCAACGCGGCTTGCTTCAGTGTCAGTCCATACTCCGCCATGTAGTACTTGGGCAGCCACAATGACAACGCCACGAACCCGCCAAACACGAAGTAGTAGGCTAGCCCATAACGCCAGACGCGGGTTTCGGTGAGCGTCCTGAACTGCTCGCCTAAGGAGGGGAAACTCTGGTTTTTCCGGCGGTCCTCAAACTGCGGGTCCGGGTAGGTAAACAGCAGGAAAACAAAAGCCATCACCAGCATCGCGACTGAGTAGATGACCGGTACTGCGCGCCAACCCGCGGCCACGATAATCAGCGGGGCGACAAACATGTTCAATGCTGTACCCGCGTTGCCGGCGCCAAAAATACCCATCGCAAGACCCTGTTGCTTCTTGCCGAACCAGGCCGAGGTGTAGGCTATGCCGATGGCGAAAGAACCGCCGGCCACGCCCATGCAGAGGCCGATAACCAGGTAATGCCAGAACTGGGTGGCGTAGTGAAATCCATAGGTTGAGATTGCCACCAGGATCATCTGCACAAAAAAAACGCGACGTCCGCCAAGCCGGTCGGTAAGGAAGCCAAGCGGCAGACGCACCAGTGAACCGGTCAGAATGGGTGTGGCAATGAGCAGTCCGAACTCGGTCTCGCTCAAACCCAGCTCTTCCTTGATCTTGATGCCGATCACAGAAAACATGGTCCAAATGGCAAAATTGATCGTGAAGGCCAGCGTGTTCATGCCGAGGACGGAGTATTGTTTCTTTTTGTCGTATTCGTAAACGGCTGGGGTGTTTGTCATTGCCTCTTTCCTGCTTCTTCAGATCGCCAGACTTTGAAGTCGTTAGTTCATGTTGAAGATTGCCTGCCGGGAATTTTTTCTTGGCGTTACCAGCTTTGCATCCGGGTCCGTTCCTTGCATCCCATACGCAAAAAAGGCGCCCCTCACTACCATTCCGATCGCGGGTCACCGGCAACTTCAAACAGGACGCTAACATAGCGCTATATCAATAGAGTGTCAAGTCTATAGATTATATAATCTATGGATTGTTATATCTGTTGAAATATGCGAAAGTGTAGCCTGGTGATACACAAGGAAGAGGTTTGCGATGTACCTGAGTCGACCGGCCGAATATGCGTTGCGGGCTATGACTTACCTCGCCCGACAGGACCCCGGTGCAAGGATCCTGACCCGCGATCTGGCCGAGGCCATCAACGTGCCGGCACCGTTTCTTTCCAAGATCATGCGCAGGCTGACTGCCGTCGGTATCCTCGATGCAAAAAAAGGACACCACGGCGGTTTTGTACTGGCAAAACCGCCTGCAAGAGTCCGGTTCATCGATATTTTGCGGGCGGTGGATTTTGAACCAGCCCTGGATCACTGCCTGTTTGGCCTGGGGAACTGCGACTCTCAAAACCCCTGCCCGCTGCACCCGGAGTGGAGTGCTCTCAAGGGTCAGATCGAACAATGGGCAAGGGCGCACACGCTTGGTGATTCGCTGAAGTTACGCGAGGGTTCGTAGTAAGCGCTACAGTCGTACGCTTACCATCACCCCCAGCCAAAAAAAAACCGCCCGGAGGCGGCTTTTTTATGGCTGGGGGTGATGGATTCGAACCACCGCTGGCGGAGTCAGAGTCCGCAGTCCTACCACTAGACGAACCCCCAGAAAACCCAAGCCCAAGTATAGCCCAAGTATTGATTAACGTTTGGAGTACTGGGTAGCCCTGCGTGCTTTGTGCAGACCGACTTTTTTACGTTCGACCTCACGCGCGTCACGGGTTACATATCCCACTTTACGCAACGGGCTACGCAGTTCACCGTCATATTCGATCAGGGCGCGGGACAGACCCAGGCGGATCGCGCCTGCCTGCCCGGAGATACCGCCGCCTTCGACGGTGGCATAGATGTCGAACCGGTCGCCCATGGCGAGTTTTTCGAGCGGCTGGCGGACGATCATGACTGCGGTTTCCCGTCCAAAGAATTCATCGATGGGGCGGTCGTTGATCGTGATGTCGCCTTTACCCTTGCGCAGGAAAACACGCGCCGTGGAAGACTTGCGCCGTCCGGTACCATAATATTGTTCAGTAGCCATTTATCTATTATCCGTATTGTCGCGAACTACAGTTCCAGCGGAGTCGGTTGCTGGGCTGCATGCGGGTGTTCCGGGCCAACATAAACATGCAGCTTGCGGAACTGGGCACGACCCAGGGGGTTTTTCGGCAACATGCCTTTAACTGCAAATTCGATGACACGCTCAGGGTGCTCATTCAGCAATTTACCCAGGGTGATTGATTTGAAATTGCCAATATAACCGGTGAAGTGGTGATACATTTTATCGTCCAGTTTCTTGCCGGTTACCTTAATTTTTTCAGCATTGATCACAACCATGTGATCTCCCGTGTCCATGTTCGGAGTGAACTCGGGCTTGTGCTTGCCACGCAGACGGGAGGCCAGTTCGGTGGCCAGTCTGCCGAGGGTCTTGCCAGACGCATCGACTACACACCACTCACGCTTGATCGTCGAAGGTGTCGCTGTAAAAGTCTTCATTGTTACCATTCTCAATAAATTACCCGGGTGATCGGGTGAAGGGCGGGAATTTTACTGGCTCAGCGCTTTATTATCAACACTCAGGACGTTAAATTTTCAGCTTTTCTATTTCACCGCGTCAGCGGGAAGCCTTAGCCGTTCCACGGCTTTGCCGTTTACGATATGGCTGTCGATAATTTCATCGATGTCCCCTTCATCGATATAGGTGTACCAGACACCTTCCGGATAGACCACGCAAACCGGCCCCAACTCGCAACGGTCAAGACAACCCGACGTGTTGATCCGCACCTTGCCCGGACCGGATAAACCCAGTTTCTCTACCCGGGTCTTCGCATATTCACGCAGCGCGGCAGACCCGCACCGACTGCAGGACGGACGCCCGGCGTCCGCCCCGCGGTCATTGGTGCAAAAAAACAGGTGTCGCTGATAGAACGGTGTCATGAATCCGCAGCAACCGTCTGCTTAAAAACTGTAAACCAGGTTCGCTGTGGTGAGGGTATCCGTCTTGTCGATAACGCTCAAAGGAATATCGGAATTATGACGGTATTCCCAGCCGAGCTTAACGGCAAACCGCTCGCTCATCGAAACCACCAGGCCGGTGTTGAACTGGCTGAAGGTGTTGTCTGAGCCCGTCTCGATCAGCAGGCGGTTGTTCCAGGCGGTATTTGCAGTGATGGTCCAGGTATCACCCAGCAGGAATCGGCCGATCATTTCGTCGATCGTTTCACTGCCGTCTGTAGCTTCGGATTTCCTGTAACCAATACCGATTTCGCCATTGAGCTGGTGCCTGTCGCTTCTCATCAACTCACGGCCATAGCCGACGGTGACGGACTGTTGCGGGTCATATGCGCCAAACTTGTCGGCATCGTAGCGGTAGACGCCAAACAGGTAGCTTTTTTCATTGAGCTTGCGGTCAACCTGCGTTTCGGCCGTATAACGCTCGGCGTCCTTGTCGCCATCCTTGGAAGAAGTCAAAGCGGTTCCGCCAAGCCTGAAACGCCAAGCCTCCGTCTCCTTGGTAAACTCCAGCCTGAGGTTGAGCGAATCGGTATCCGTATTGCCGCTTGTGCTGACATAACCAAATTCACCGATGCCTTTCCAACTCGTATCGAGCACTTCCGGTGCTTCCGGTTCATCATGTGCATATACGCCAGCAGCCAGAAATATTGAACCGCCCGCCAGCATTACCTTTAAAACATTACGCATTGCTTGTCCTCCTCTGCATCGAAAACGGCGCATTATATAGATCATGGAAGAGAATACCTACCGTTTAGCTATATAATTTATCGCAGTTAACAAACCCGACCGGTGACACCCATGACACGCACTTATTCCAGGCTGGATCATTTAATGATCGGCATTGACAACGCCTTACGCATGAGCTCGGGTGAGTCCGGCGCAGCCCAACGCGCCAACCCGGCCAAGTCTGTCGCCGAAGTGGTCATGGATGAGACGCACCGCCGGCACGCCGCCGGGTTGATGCGTATCAACCACGCCGGTGAAATCTGCGCCCAGGCACTGTATGCCGGCCAGGCGGCAACGGCCCGCAACCCCGAGGTCAAGGCCGGTATGAAAAAAGCGGCCGATGAAGAAATCGATCATCTGAGCTGGTGCAAGGAACGCCTGGATGAACTGGAAAGCCACCCCAGCCTGTTGGCTCCTTTGTGGTACGCGGGGTCATTTGCGATCGGCGCCGCCGCAGGTCTGGCCGGTGACGGCTGGAGCCTGGGGTTTCTCAAGGAGACCGAGAACCAGGTCGAGGCGCACCTCGAGAGCCATATCGCCAGGTTGCC
>JBFZEL010000514.1:0-4182 GCA_041306925.1 Lysobacterales bacterium | reverse complement strand
AGCGGGTCCCGCCAAAGACTCAGACCCTGATCCGCTGCGGCTTGCCACACGGGTACAAAGCGCGTCTGCACCGCCTCTGCGAGTGACCGGTTACGCATGCTGACAACCCGCGCCGCGGCGGGCGATTCGTTGATCACCAGGATCATCAGGCTGCGCCCGCCACTTGGCGGCGGCGACCGCAGAAACGCCGGTTCTTCATTGCAGGCGGGGATGACCACGACGTTTTCCCAGTGCGGCTCATCGGGCAACCCATCGAGCGCGGCGATCACGGGTTCGGCGTAGTCACGCAGGTATTTATCCACCTTTGCGGTTCTACCCCGAGGGCTCAGTGCAGCGCGGGCCGGACCGGCAGTGCGCGGACGATGGCGGCCTCGGCCTCGAGCAGTTCTTCGAGACGCGCCTGCACGCTCGCAGCATCAAAATATTTTTCGGCAAATTGCAGGAAGAGTTTTTCATGGCCATGTTCGGAACGCGTAATCGCTTCGTAAAACGGCTTCAGGTCACAGTCGGCCAGGGCCGCGGCGACCATGCCAAAGCGCTCGGCGCCACGCGCCTCGATGATAGCGGCAACCAGCAGGCGGTCCATCAGGTAGAGCTCGCTGCCCTGCCGGCAATGGCGGCGCAGGGCGTTGACATAGGGATCCTTCTCATCGGGTTGCAGGATCAGGCCGCGCCCGTGCATCAGTTTGACCACCGCGCGAAAGTGGCTGAGTTCCTCCAGCGCCAGGTCGATCATGGCGGTCACCAGTTCGTGCCTGTCGGGGTAATGCGAGACCATGGTCATGGCCATGCTGGAGGCTTTTTTCTCCGCTGCGGCGTGATCCGGCAAAAACACCTCCATCGCTGCGGTGACGCCCTCGGCCCAGGCGTCAGGGGTTTTGAATTTCAACGTGATCATGGCCATTTGGGTTCCGCAGCGGCGATGGGTCAATTTTACCCTGAATTTGGCTGGCGTATTGGCCTGATGCATACTTGCTGCAAGGTTCCAGACGCTCACCAGGGTGTACACTCTGCTGCCGTCTCGGGGAACGTGCGGTCGTCCGCAAAAACTGCATAACGATGGGCAAGGAACACCTGGGAAAATGGAAGGACAAATGACGCTCACCGATATAACCGATGCCTATTTACGCGTGCTGGGTCTTACGAGAAGACACCCGGACCTGGATTTTTTGACGGAGCTCACCAGCCGGCACGTGGCCAGTTTTTCCTTCTCGAGTGTCGGGCCAATGCTCGGCGATGATCTGCCCCTGGACATCGAAGCCCTCTATCAGCGTATCGTCGTCAGGCGCCGCGGCGGCTACTGCTTTGAACAGAACGGCCTGCTGCACGCGGTGCTCGGCGAACTCGGCTTCCCGGTCGAACTCTATCTCGGCCGGGTCATCTACAACCAGGACACCCACCCGGGTCTGACGCACCGGATCACGCTGGTGGAAACCGGCGGCAAACGTTATGTCGCCGACGCCGGCTTCGGACCGATGGGTCCGCGCTGCCCGGTCAGCCTGTCGGGCGAGGAATCGCGCCAGGGTTTCCGGGTGTTTCGCATCGCCGAGCGCCAGGCGGGTGAGTTTCACATGCAGACGCTGAAGGACGGGGCATTTTATTCGCTCTACCGGTTTGAACTGCACCGCTATGGCCAGTCGGACTGCGAAGTGGGTCACTTCTATTCGCACAAATACCCGGGCGCCACCTTTGTCAACCACCTGGTGGTTTCAAGAACCCTGGCCGGTGAAATCCGTTCGCTGCGCAACCGCGAATACCGGGTGATGACTGAATCCGGGGAGCAAAGCCATGGCATCACAGATGCTGCGCAAATGAAAACCGTGCTGGACAGCCAATTCGGTGTCAGGGTCAGCGACGGCGAGGCGCAGCGCTTGTTCGGGAAAACGGCTTGACGGCAAGCGGACTGACGCTCTCGGCTTTTTGTCCGATTTGGCCTTCGCAGTACCCGATCCGGATTGATTTGACAGCCCCTTGTCGTCAGACTGTTACGGCATGAATCCGCACACCTCCAGCAAGGAAACCAGATGAAACCCAACCAGCTTATCAGCCTGATGATCGCGACCCTTTTATTGGCCGCCTGCGAGCCATCCACACCAACAGACACACCGGCAGACACACCGGCAGACACACCGGCAGGCACACCGGCAAGCGCCGCATCAACAGCCCCGGTTACCGCCGTTGTTGAATTACCCGTGCGCTACTCGGTCATCGAACTGAGCGACCTTGATAGCCCGCCCAAGCTGACCGCCTTGTGCGAGTCCGAAAACCAACTGCTGCGCCAGCACATGGCAAGCCTGGAGTCTTACGCGGGCAAGGTGACGGTTGACGGTTATTACAAATCCCTCGACAGCCTCGTAACCAGTCTTGGCAACCTGACCGCATACGCGCAGAGCCTGAGCGGCATCCATCCGGATCCGCAACTGCGCACGGCAGGTGAGAATTGCGCGCAATTACTGGCAAAGATCGGTACCGACCTCGGCCTGTCACGTCCGATTTATGAGGCCGTCAGTCAACTGGACATCAGCAACGAGGCACCGGCAACGCAACGCTCCGTCGAAAAAACCCTGTTGGCCTATCGTCTTTCGGGTGTGGACAAGGACGAGGCAACCCGCCAGCGTATCCGCGAACTGAACAACGAACTGGTCAGTGTCGGCCAGACTTTCGACCGCAACATCCGCGATGATGTGCGCACGCTGGTGCTGGACTCGGTCGCAGACCTGGCCGGCTTACCGCAGGACTACATCGATGCCCGCCCGCCGGGTGAGGACGGCAAGATCCGCATTACCACCCAGTATCCCGATCTGCTGCCCTTCGTCACTTATGCCGAGAGTGATGCGCTGCGAAAGGAACTGCTCACGCTGAATCTCAACCGGGCTTACCCGCAGAACAAGGAAGTGCTCGAACAGTTACTGGCCGGACGTTTTGAACTGGCGCGTTTGATCGGTTTCAACAACTACGCGGAACTGGTCACGGCCGACAAGATGGTTGGCTCGCCGCAACGTGTCAGCAGTTTCCTCGAGGAACTGAAGGGCTATACCAGCGAGGTCAATGACCGCGACTACAACATACTGCTGGAACGCCTGCGGCAGGATCAGCCCGACGCAGAGCGCGTCGAAGCCTGGCAGGCCGCTTACATTACCGAAAAGGTCCAGAACGAAAAATTCCAGGTCGACTCCAAGAAAACCCGCGAATTTTTCAACTACAACAACACCCGCGACGGCATCCTGACCATGGTCCAGGATTTGTTCCAGGTGCAAATCCGGCCCTGGCAAACTGAAACCTGGCATGCCGATGTCGAGTCCTACGAGTTGCTGGACGGTGAGCGCGTGCTCGGCCGTTTTTATCTCGACATGCACCCGCGCGAGGGCAAGTACCAGCATGCCGCGATGTTTCCTTTCACCAACGGCATTGAAGGCGTGCAACTGCCGCTTGCCGCGCTGGTCTGCAACTTCCCGGCCGGTACCGGCCTGATGCAACACAGCGAGGTGATCACGTTTCTGCACGAGTTCGGACACCTGGTTCACTGGATGTTTGCCGGGCACCAGGCGTGGAGCAACGTTTCCGGTATCGCCACCGAGTGGGACTTTGTCGAGGCGCCGTCACAGATGTTGCAGGAATGGGTTTGGGATTATCCAACCATCTCCCGTTTTGCCAAGGCCAGCGATGGCCAGGTGATACCCGAGGAATTGCTCAACAAGATGATCGCCGCACGTGATTTCGGCCTGGGCATGGCCACCCGCAGGCAACTCAGCCTGGCAGCGTTGTCACTGAATCTGTACAACCAGGACCCGGCCACCATCGACCCCGACGAACTGACACAGCGTATGTCGCGTGAATTCACGCATTTCGAGGCGATACCCGGCACGCATTTCTATGCGAACTTCGGTCACCTGAACGATTATTCAGCCATCTACTACACCTACCAGTGGTCGTTGGCGATCGCCACCGATATGTTCACCCGCTTCAAAGACCAGGGTTTGCGCAATGTCGAAGTTGCCGGCGCCTACCGCGATATCGTGCTCGGCAGCGGCGGCACCAGGCCGGCCGCTGAACTGGTGACCGAGTTTCTTGGCAGGGACATCAGCTTCAAACCCTATGCCGATCGTTTGAGTGGCAAGCAATAAGCTATCTGCTTGAAAACAGGATGAGATCCATGTGCGCGGCCACGTGGATCCATCTGCG
>JBFZEL010000513.1:0-6244 GCA_041306925.1 Lysobacterales bacterium | reverse complement strand
AGCGGTGAAATGGCGCAGCCCGGTCTACAAAGCTCCTGCCAAAGACCCGGACCTCCCCGGTTTTTCAACGCTGGACGCCGGTAACAGCACGGGCTATGGCCAGATCGAAGCGGTGCAGCGTGACGCCAGCACCGGCGAAGCCTCTGGCGTGGCCCGCAATACCGGCGCCGACCAGTACCCGTGGGGTCTGGAGCGTTTCGAGGAACGCATCGAGCACCGTACCTCGGATACAAATCCCGCCAACACCTCGGTGAAAGGCATCTACACCCTGCAGCAGGAACTACCGGGCCGTCTGCTGCGGTTTGAACAGGACGTCACCATGCAGAGCGACCTTGACAACTTCTACCTGACGTTCAAGCGGCGCGCACTGGTCAACGGCGAACTTGAGCACGAAAAAGAATGGCGGCAAACCATTCCCCGTGATTTTCAATAAGTAGCAGCCTGCGGGGTTTGGGTATCCCGGAGATCCGGGGTGGAGATCCGGGAGGAGATCCGGGGTCGGAGATCCGGGGTCAGAGTCAAGCGAGTGAATCGAAAGCGCAGTGGATGAGGGCGGCACTCCGGCAGAACCGGGAACCCGATAAAACACCAGCAAATGACCGATAATGCCCGCCACTCCATTGATGATCGACACTGAATGAGAATTCCCAAGGGCCTGCAGCCCCTGATTGACGACGGCATCATCGACGCCGTTATGCGGCCGCTCAAAAGCGGCAAAGAAGCTTCGGTTTATGTGGTGCGCCGTGGCGACAGCGTGCTGTGTGCCAAGGTGTACAAAGATTCAGAGCAACGCAGTTTCCAGAACCGCGTGCATTACCAGGAGGGCCGTAAAACGCGCGGTAGCCGGCAGGCGCGGGCCATGAACAAGGCAACAAAGTTCGGTCGCGAAGAGCAGGAAGCTGCCTGGAAAAGCGCCGAGGCGGATGCGCTTTACAAACTGGTGGATGCGGGTGTGCGCGTACCCATTCCGCAGGGCTATTTCCATGGGGTCCTGCTGATGGAACTGATCACGGACGTCAGCGGCCATAGCGCCCAGCGACTGGGCGAGGTGGAACTCAGTGCGGAAGAAGCGTGCAGCCATCATGCTGCCTTGATGCGTGATGTGGTGCGCATGCTCTGCATCGGCATGATTCACGGCGATCTTTCAGAATACAACGTGCTGCTGGCAGCCGATGGGCCAGTGATAATCGACCTTCCGCAAGTGGTCAGCGCTGCCGGAAACAATGCAGCACGCGATATGCTGTTGCGGGATGTACACAACATCAGGAACAGCCTGGCCCGGTTTGCGCCAGAATTACAGGCCACGCATTTTGGCGAAGAAATGTGGGCTCTGTACCAGCAGGGTAAGCTGAAGCCTGATAGCGTCCTCACGGGTCAGTTTGTATTTGACGAAACCGCAGCCGATGTAGACGACGTTCTGCTGACCATTGAAGACGCCCGCCAGGAAGCCATCATTCGAGAGCAGGGGCGCAAAGAAGCCGCGGAGCGGGATTGAATATTTGCGGTCACTCGTAAGTTAGATGGACACGTCTAATCGCCGCGTGGTAGCTTCGTCCCTGATTTGAGCCGTTCGGCATTTGATACGGGTATATGGGGCCTTTCTTCTGCTCCTTTCGCCTGTCTCTGCTTGATTAACCTGAGGATCAGCTATGCGTCAGTTCGTGATTGGAGTGGGTGTGTTGGCATTGGCTCTCGCGGGATGTTCATCAGAAGACAGCAGTGAATCGGTCAATCCCGATTCGACCAAAACAGCGATAAAGGTTGCTGCGAAAGCTCCTGATGCTCCTGCATTTTTGGATGTTCAACGTGAGCCTGTCACTGAAGTCGCCGATCTGGAGCCCTGTGCGCTCTTCGACGGCATCGAGATTGAGGCGCTGATATCGACCGAAGCAGGTGGTTTTAACGCCCGAGCCAGGGAATGTTCGGTAGGCGCCGCCGATCCGGGACTGTACGCATCAGCCAGCATCACGCTCGGCAAGGCACCTGCTTTGCCGCTGATTCGCAACAACTACAACGGGGCCTTGTATACGTGCAACGTCGTCGATGTCGAAGGCCTGGGTGACAAGGCGTTTTCCTGCCTGGGCAATAAGGCGTCGAGCCATGTGGTGTTTGCGGCTGGCGAGTACCTGGTGATGTTCTCTGCTGGCAACAACGTCAAAGGCCCGCCCCCGGATGCTGTGATGATGGAGGCTGCGCAGCAGATCCATGCCAATATGTCGCGCTAGGGGCTGGCCGGATCTTCTATTGCGTTACTCAAGCGGTATTTCGTTCTTGTAGCGCGCCAGCCATGCAGAAAAATCAAGCAACTCGGGGTTGATTTGCCGCGAAAAGCAAAGAGAGAAAAGCAAAGACACAGAAAAGCAAAGACATCAAGTTTCCCCGTTAAGGGTTTTTGTAAAACATTCTTGACAATTCATGAAACATCATGAAACATGTAAACATGAAACTTAAAAAATTCGCAACTCAAATTGACGAGACAGTACTTGAAGAACTTCGTGCCTACTCCATGAGTACGGGAAGGAGTATCTCCGGTGTGGTCACAGAGGCGGTTGGAGAGTACTTGAAGAAATCCAGCGTGCGTCCGGCTTTTCGCATTGCCATGGATGAAGTATTGGAAGATCACGCCGAGTTGTTAAGCAAACTGGCCAAGTAGTGACACTGACCACTTTATTTCCGACACTGCAGGAAACTCTCGAACTGCACGATCAACTGATACTGCGTTTTGGTGGTTCAAAGGGCGTGCGTGACCTGGGGTTGCTGGAGAGTGCCCTGGTGAGACCGCGAACGGGTTACTACGATACGCTGTCGATGCAAGCAGCAGCGCTACTGCAGAGCCTTTGCCAAAATCTTTGTTTTGTGGACGGGAATAAACGTGTTGCATTTGCAAGCACAGCAATTTTCCTGCGAATGAATGGCTATCTTTTAAATGTGAAGCCGGTCGATGGCGAGTCCTTCCTGATCGAACAGGTCATACAAAAAAGAGTGACAATCGAAGCTATAGCGGCCTGGCTTGAGGGTTGCATGATAAAGTTGGAGTAACCCGAATAAGGTGTAAATACCAGGGTCAATTCACGGGATAACCGGTTAGCTCCATGTAGCCTTTGCCGCGGTTTCCAGGCCCGCTCCCGTTGATCGTTACCGAACCCTCCCAGTAGGGAAAGTCCACCGCCATCCACTGGTCTTCAATGGTGGCCTGGATTTCGAACTGCCGGCCGACTTGCGGCAGGGAGACGCGCCAGCGCAGTGGCAGATCACGGCCGGCAACCCGGGTTGTTTGCACCGGCACAAGTTGTATCCGGCCCGGGTCCAAAGGGGTGGTACTGCCATCGGGCGCCATCAGGTTGCCCTGCAGGAAGTTGGCGGCGCCCTGCCGACCAGTTTGCTGGCCGGGTTTCTGGCGCAACTGGAACAACATCAGTTTTTCACCACTTTCAAGATGCAGCGAAAACCAGTCCCAGCCGGACTGCTCCTGCTGCAGAAACTGGCTGCTCCACTCCCTGTCCAGCCAGGCATCACCCTCGACAGGGATCACTTGTCCGGCAATGGTCAGTTGACCGCTGGCTTTGAGAAATGGCTGGCTGTAGTAATAAGAACCGCCACCATTGGCGTGCTTGGCTGAAAAACCCGCCTCACCCTGCAGGACCAGCGGCGCCGTGCCGCGTAATTGCAGGTGCATGGCGTTGTCGTCCTGCCGCGCCCTGACCTCCAGCGGCAACCATTGCTCGCCGGTGCTGCGTAATTCCCAGTCGTCCAGCCAGGCGGAAAACGGCTCGGCCGTAACACCCGCCCGGACTATTTCGCCGGCCTCATTGCCACGCGCATAGCGCTGGAACGAAAGGTGGCCGGCGGGCGTGGTCATGGCGATATGCGCCATGAACACCTGGTTGTTATGTGACGAATCGGGCGTTTGAACCGCCAGGCGGAACAACGTCCACTGTGCGCCGTAACTTTTTCCCGCTGCGTCTTGCAGGTTGGCGGTCAGGTACCACCACTCGATGCGGTAATCGGGGTGCGCCCCGTGGTCGCGTGGAAACAGCAGCGCCTGACCGGGCCGTGCCTGTGCATAGCTGTCCCCGCCCTGGGCCAGCACGGCAAGCCCCGCATCCTGTTCACTGGTCCCGGCCGGTCCGCAAGCAACGGTCAATAGCAGCTGTGCGCTGAGCAGGGTGGTAATGAGATAGCCTGCTCGCATAAGTTTTGTGCTCATACGTTCTGCTCGCGCAGCAGCGCAGCAGGCGAGGTAAACAGCAATCTCAAAGACGGCAGTAGCACCGCGAGCACCAGGCTCGCTGCGGCCAGCACGGCGAGCACCAGGTAGTGTTGCCATTCAAGACGCAAGGGGAAACTCCAGCCAAAGGCGGCCGGTGTGACCACCATCCCGAGATAGCCCGCGAGCAGCGTACCCAGGGGCCAGACGAGCACCATGCACAGCAGGCCAAGCATGCCCCACTGCGCAATTAACAGCGCACCGCGCTCAAGCCGGCTCAATCCCAGGCTGGCCAGCAGCGCCTGTTGGCCCACGCGGTGATGGTGAATCGCGCTGATCGCGCAGAAGATACCGATGGCCGCCACCAACAGGGTGAGGGTATTGAGCGCCTGGGTGACGATGAAGGTGCGGTCGAAAACGGCAAGGCCTGCCTGTCTCAGTTCGGTCTGATCGATGATTTCGTCGTCATCCAGGTTGAATTTTTCAGTTATGGCCAGACGGATTGCTCCCCAGTCAGAGCCTGCCGGGCCATACACGGCCAGACCATTCGCGGCAAGATCCGGCCAGCAGTTTTTGAAAAGCTCGTGGTTTACCATCCATTGTGATTTTGGATTGCCATAGTCGCGGTAGACACCCAGCACGGGTACTGCGGCCTTGTCCGGGCATAACTGCACGGAACGCCCCGGCTGCCAGCCATCGATACGCCAGGCACGTTCGCTGATATACACCCCAAAGCCTGCATGGAATTTCGCGGAAGCATCCCCGACCCCCTGCATCAGCTTGACGCTGTCACGGAAGCGCTCGCCCTCCTGCAGGCTGACCACCTCAACCGCGACCGGCGCGTTGTCCGGCCCCCGGCGTGTCACATCGGTGCGATGGCGTTCCGTTACGGTCAATTCCGGCAAGGTTTCCGCCATCCAGGTCTTGAGATTGGCACCCCTGTTTTCACCACGCAGGTAAAGGTCGGCCACCAGTCTTTGACCCAACCAATCGTCGGTTGCCTGCCGGAAACTGCTGATCATCGTATTCAGACCGCTATTGGCTACCAGTGCCAGTGTCAGCGCCATCAGCGCCACCGATGCGGGCCCCAGCAACCAGCGGCTATCCGCCAGCAGCCAGGAGAAACGCGCGTTGCCCGCCGGCACCAGCATTTCCAAAAAACCGATCAGCAGACGCAGAACCAGTGGCAGCAATAGCGCGGAACCCAGCAGCAGGGCAGCCATTCCGGCCAGTGCCAGCCACAGGTGGGTTGTGACAATGCCGGTCACAAGCGCCAGTGCCAGCAACACTAAACCCAATAACGCCATCAGGCGATCGCGGCGAACCACTGCCTGTAGCTGCCAGCCGGCCTGCTTGCGCTCGAGCATCGGCGCGTTAAGCGACTCGCGCAGGGGCAATACGACGCACAGCCCGGCGGCCAGCAGCGTCATTAGTACCGGCAGCCAGATGCCGGCGGGCACCAGGGCATCGGGATAGCTGATGTAAACACCGTACAACTGCGCCAGCGTGCGGCCGACACCGGGCAACAGCCAGGCGGCCATTTGCGCGCCCAGCCAGGCGCCGATCAGTGTGCCCACGGCCAGGAAAAGCGCCAGTTCCAGCATCAATGCCCGTGCCAGTTCGGCTTTCAATACGCCGGCGAGACGCAATTTCCGGATCAGGTCGCGGCGGTCGGTGTAACTGAACGCCAGCGCGTTATAGATCAAAAAGATGCCGACGACAAAGGCCAGCAGACCCATCGCCGCAAGATTCAGATGAAAGCTCTGTGTCAATTCCGCAGGATCGGGCGCTTCATCATTACCGGCATATTCAAGGTAGGCCGGCAAGGCGCGCAGCAATTCCGTCATTTGTAAAGCCGATGCCGGAAACACCAGTATCGATGTCAACCCCGTAGCGTTGCCGCTCAGCGCCTGCAGCGCCCCGATGTCAATCAACAGGCGGTGACCCAGTTGCTGGCTGGATACCGGCACCAGCGGCGGCAGCAATTCACCGGATGCGAGCCTGATCCGGCCGTTGTCATCGAGGGAGAGTTGTTCA